>JAAZHP010000187.1 GCA_012510625.1 Bacillota bacterium | reverse complement strand
CAGGTAGGAAAACGCGCCGGCCCGGATTGCCGGCAGCACCAGCTCATCATCGGGCTTGCTGGTGAGAACGATCACCTTTGATTCTGGACTTGCGGCAAGGCAGCGTTTTGTAGCTTCCACGCCGTCGGTTCCGGGCATCACCAGGTCCATGAGGATGACATCCGGTTTAAGCGTTGCGGCCAGCGCCTCCGCTGCGGCGCCGTCTGCAGTCTCCCCAACCACCTGGATGTCCTTCTCCGTTTCCAGGTAAATCTTCAGCCCTTCCCGGACCATGCCGTGATCGTCAACCAGTAACACCCGGATCATCTATTTACCTCCCCCTTTTCCATGGGGACGGTGACGGTGATCTCCGTTCCCCGGCCGGGAGCGCTTTCGATGCGGCAGAGGCCGCCCACGGCTGCCGCCCGTTCGCGGATGCCGCGCAAACCTACGGAGGTCGGACGGAATGCGGCATGCGTATCAAAACCGATACCGTCATCGGCAATGCTCAGCAAAATTCCTTCGCTCACCCGGGCGAGCTCCACCCGGATGCAGCCGGCCCGGGCATGCTTGGCTGTATTGTTAAGCACCTCCTGGGCAATCCGGAAAAGGCATTCCTCGACTTCTGCGCCCGGTCGTACCGACCGGTCTATATCCAGCTCAACTTCCCATCCTTCACGGGAGGCCGCGCCGGTGACATATTCATGCAAGGCCGCGCCCAGCCCTTGCTGCTCCAGCGACACCGGGCGAAGCTGCATAATCAGCTCACGTGTCTGGCTGTGCGCCTGCCGGGCCAGAGTTTCGAGCGCGTCCAGCTCCTGCATCTCCGCCGCCGCGATTTTCCCGCTTTCATCCAGTCGGCGGCGGATCGCGGCCAGGCGCATGGCCAGGGCAAAGAGCTGCTGGTTAACCGTGTCGTGCAGGTCGCGGGCCAGGCGCGCCCTCTCTTCCAGGGCGGCGCCGCGGCCTGCCTCCTCCCCCAGCAGCCGGTTCTCTTCTGCCAGTTTGCGCAGCTGCCCCACCGCTGTCTCAAGGTGCCCGGCCATCAGATTCAAACGCTCCTCCAGCCATCCCAGCTCGTCGGGGGGGCCGGGACGGAGCCGCGCCTTCAGATCGCCGCGGGCGATTAAGCCGGCCATGCGCCCGGCCTCCCACAGCCTCAACTTTACTGAACGGGCGATGATAAAACAGGCCGTGGCTGCGGCCAATCCCAGGATGACACCGGCTGCCGCACCGGCGGCCAGGGCAGTAGAGGGGTTGAGCCCCAGGGCGGTACCCGCCAGGTACCCCCCAGCTGCCAGCGCCGGCGAGCAAATACCGGCCACCAGGGAAACAGCGGTGAGGCGCCACTGCAGCCCAAAAATACGCTCATGAGTCATCCTATATCCCCGGGAGAGGCCGGAGCCCGCACCACAGTAAGCTCGCCAATACCGAGCCTGGCATTAATGCACAGGACAGCGGCGGCATTCTCCACTGTAATTTTCCGCTGCAGCGACAACCCACCCATTCCCGACCGGTGCTCGTCCAGCAGCTGCAGCGTGCCGATTGAGACCGCAGTGTCCAATTCGGCGCTGACATGGTCCGGCAGGCGGATCAGCAGCTCTCCGATGCTCATTCTAATCGTAATATTGTGCGCTCCCTCGCTGATCTCGGCCGTGGTTAAGTCCAGGACAGCATCGCCGACACCGTGTTGGAGATCGAGATCCCCGTCAAGTATCCAGGATTCCCGCCCATGATAGAGATCGCCCATTTTTAGATGTTGCGTGCAAGAATGAGAGTTTTCACTTGAAATTTGGCAGCGCCATTTGAACCAGGTTCTGCTGCCAAACATAATCGAGGCACCCAGAGCGATCAATAAAATAGGCCAGGCATTGCGGGTGACATCCGCGCCCCTGAGCGTAGTAACTCCGGCATTGAAAAGGATCTCAAGTAGACCGATGCCACCCACCCACAAGCCTGTTCCCAGCAAAATCCAGGAAACTGACCAGTGAATGCAGCTGAACCGGACCAGGACCATGCCCAGAAGCAGGAGAACCACGGGCCAGAAAGCGAGGCCAAAATTGTAGATCCCAATCCCCTGCAGCATGGCGGCCACTCCGATAAGGAGCAATACCAGCCCCCAAAATCTTCGTTCCATAATTTCCGCCTCCTTACGTCAAGCTGGCGGGACGTTTATTGCTTCGCGCCGCCGCAATACCAGTTTATCCGAACAAGCTGGGCGTGCACAGGTCCCGGAGTCGGATTTATGCATCGTTCTTAGGGACGATTTTAACGGATTCATTCGCCATGCAACTTTCGATCACCTACTTAAACCCTGCACTGTTAATCTTCTTATCGTTGCCACTTATAAAACCTCAAGATCAGGAGATAGTAACAAGGGGTGGCTCAAATGAAAATTAAAGACCGTATCTTGCTTGGCATTGTT
>JAAZHP010000186.1 GCA_012510625.1 Bacillota bacterium | reverse complement strand
TCCTCGAAAATTCCGGAAGGCATATAGGCGGCATAAGGAATAATGGGGCGCAAAAACTGGGGGGTTTCAATAATCCGCAGAGTTTCACCGGCAGGCAAGGAGGCGATATTATGTTCCACCGTGTAGCTCCTGGCCGCCTCCATGGCCCGGCGGTACTCTGAAAGCAAGTCCTCCGCCGCGGGATGGTTCTCTTTATTTCGCTCCAGGATCTCCTCGATTGTAAGAGAGGGATCAATCTGCCGGGCCAGATCTTCCATCGCCGATCTCGTCTCATTGAGGAGCCGCCGGCCCGTCTCCAGGAGCGTGGCTGCATCGTAGTCGACCAGGTGCTGCTCGCGCAGGAGTGTATTGAAGTAATCTTCACCCGCGGCAAAATCGCCGGCAGCGGCGGGGAGAAGCTCTTTTTCCAGGTAAGAGGCATACTCGACGCAGGCGGCCGCCGCTTCACGTCCCAGTTTCGCCAGTTCAGCCTGAAGCTTCGGGAAGCCGGCTGCTATTGCCGGCAGCAGCCCCTCAAAGAGAGCCGGGCCCATCCGGGCCTGCTCCAAGGCCAATTCGCCCCAGACCGGCGGGACCTTCGCGGGCTGCAGGTTGCTTCTCCCTTCGGCCAGCACCCGGGGCACCTCTCCCACCCGCCCGGCGAGGCTCTGCAGCCGCTGCTCCAGGGGGGCAAACTCCTTGATGATCAAGGAGAAAACACCTTCCATGACCTCGAACAGGTAGCCGGCAGGGTCGCGCAAATGGGCGGCCTGCTGTTCGTGTTCCAGGATAAACTTCTTCAGCAGCTGGACGATGAGGGTGTAGTCGATGCCGCTTTCCCTGCTCCAGCCGGCCGGATCGGCCTTTTGCAAATCCGCCAGGCTCTTCCTGATCCGCTCATGCCGCGCTTCGATTGCCGGGATGCGGCAATCGGCCAGCAGATGATCGTATTCATGTATGCCCATGTATGTCGCCAAAACCGGCGACTGCTCCAGGAACCACCTGACCATCTCATCCACTAAAGCATGAAATTGGGATTCATTCATCTTAATTTCCTCCTCAATTGATTATGCTCCGGAGTATCCGGGGATCATTCCGCCAGCTCCGGGGTGCTGACCCGGATATCGCGGCGAGCCCAGCCGCCGCTGAGATACCAGGGCAGCAGGACAAGGAGCTCCGCCACGATCGATATGGTGATGGCCCACCAGATGCCGATGGCGCCCAGGTTAAGCGACAGGGCCAAAATACAGGCGGCCGGCAGCTTGATTAGCCAGTTGGCCACCAGGGCGCTGACCATGGGAGGCATGGTGTAGCCGGAGCCCTTGAAGACCGCGTCGATTATATGCAAGGGGCCCATCAGGATCATCCCCGCGCAGATCACCCGCAGGTAGTCAACCCCCATCCCGGCAGCCGCGGGATCTCCGGTGAAAAGACCCACGATAGACGGTGCGGAGAAGTAGCAAAGGCCGGTCATGACAGCCTGCACGGCTATACTGAGCAGCATCGCCCTGCGGATAATCTCTGAAGTGAAAGAGGGCATCGCCGCGCCAAGGCTCTGCCCAATCATGGTGGAGGTGCCCACTGTCATGCCCGAAAGCAGGATAAAAGCAAATCCCAGCACCCTCTGCCCGATGCCGAAGGCGGCGATGGCAGGCGTGCCGAAAAGGGCAACCAGCCACATCATGAACAGACCGGTCAGGGGCCGGGTCACCGTCTGCATGAAGGCGGGCAGGCCGATCCCAATTATTCTCTTAAAGTAGGCGCCCTGGAACTTCAATTTTAGAAGCCCCGGCACCTTCAGCCTGCTGGGAGAGATCTTGCCGCTGAGCAAAATATAGAACATGGCCAGAAAGCCGGCAGCCCGGGCCAGCAAAGTGGCCAGAGCCGCGCCCAGAACGCCCATTTCAGGCGCTCCAATCAATCCAAAGATGAGGATGGGGTCAAGGATAATATTGATAATATTGGTCATGACCAGGATA
>JAAZHP010000185.1 GCA_012510625.1 Bacillota bacterium | reverse complement strand
GAACCGATGATATTGAGAAAGCGGAAAACCAGGAGCAGCCCGTGGGCCAATCCCAGAGACCAGATTTCGATCCGGAAAAATGCCAGTTCTTTCTGGCAGAGCAGTATCCCCTCGCGAACGAAGATCAGGTGCACCAGGAAGATAAGGACGCTGAAGATAATGATGAACCGGAGCTTGCGCCAGAAGAAGGAAAGGGTAAGCCCGGCTGACCGGTAGCCTGCCAGTAAAGCCGTAAACAGAATTAATCCGCAGAGGTAATGCGAAAGACCAAAGACCAGCAGGGTGAAGCAAAGGAGTATCTCCAGCTTGAGCAGCGGGTGCAGCCGGTGCATGGGCGTATCCGCCGGGTGGTAGCTCAGGCCGGGCAGGAAAGAGCGAAAGTTGCTGGTGACGCCTGCAAACGAGGGACGTTTACCTTTTGGGAACTGCCTGGCCTGGTTTAATTCTTCGTCTCGATTTGCTATTTATTTGGCCCTCCTGTTTCCTGGTTTAAATTCCCCCGTTTCCCTTTTGCAAAGGGGGGAGAAAAACGGCCTTTCCCAAAGTGGAAGGGGAAAGCTGTGCTGCCGGGCAGGTAATCTTCGTACCCCCGCCGGGCCAGCTCCCGAAACGCCTCCGCGGGGGGTGCATCGATCAAGAGCTCGCCCTCCTCCAGGAATAGCACCCGCGAGCAGCATTCCGCCACCACGCCCGGCTCGTGGCAGGCCATGATCGTAATACCTCCCCGGCGGCTGTGCTCGAAAAGGGCCTCCCTGAGCAGATCGAGCCGGTCCTGGTCCTGCCCCACCAGGGGTTCATCCAGAAGCAAGATACGGGGCTGGTAGGCCAGCACCGATACCAGGGTGAGTCGCTTCTTCTCGCCAATGCTTAAAGAAAACGGCAGCCTCTCCCGGTATCGCTCCAGGTCAAAGCGCAGCAACAGTTTATCCACCCGCGACAGGTTTTCTTGCCGGCCGCCGGCCAAAAAAAGCGAGGGCAGCCGTGCTTCTTTGAGCACGCTCTGTTCAAAAAGCTGGTGGTTGGGGTTTTGAAAGGTCAGGCCCATCTCCCGGGCCCGCCGGGTTACCCTAACCCCGGTGAGATCGCCTCCGCCAAAACAGATCCGCCCCCCGCCGGGCTGGACAATGCCCAGTAGGGTTAGCAGCAGGGTGCTCTTGCCGCAGCCGTTATCACCCATCAGGGCTACCGTCTCCCCCGGGTAGAGGATGAAAGAGAGCCGTTTCAGCGCCGCCTTCTGCCCGTAGTTCACGGTGAGCTCCTCCACCGAGAGGAGCGGCGAAGCCTCTGTCTTTCGATGTAGCTGCACATCCAGCCGTGCCGGCTGTTCCGGCTTTCCCTGTTGGAGCGGTTCTTCCATTTGGTTCAATTGCGCCTCTTTTGGCCCGGAAGAACCGGTTAAGAGGGCCGTGGCCCGCTCTTCCCGGCAATTGAAACCCGTATAAAGGTGACCACTCTGCATAGCCTTTTCCGGCCGATAATCGGCGATGAGCCGGCCGCGCTCCATGATGATCAGGCGATCGGCAAGAGGCAGAAGGCGCTGCAAACGGTGTTCGAAGATGATAATGGCCGAGTTCTGCTCGCGGCGCAGCTTTTCCAACACCGCCAGCACTTCGCGGCAGCCCCGGGGGTCGAGGTTGGCGGTGGGTTCATCAAGGATCAATAACTGCGGCCGCATTGCCAGCACTCCGGCAATGGCCACCCGCTGCTTCTCGCCTCCCGATAATGTGTGCAAGAATCGTTCCTTTAAACCGGCAATTCCCGCAACCGCCAGGGCCCATTCGAGGCGCCGCCCAATCTCCGGAGCGGGGAGCCCCAGGTTTTCGGGACCGAAGGCACCCTCGTCCTTAACCTGGAG
Organism: Bacillota bacterium; assembly: GCA_012510625.1. Classification (GTDB taxonomy): domain Bacteria; phylum Bacillota; class Dethiobacteria; order DTU022; family DTU022; genus JAAZIN01. The sequence goes on along the minus strand of JAAZHP010000185.1, from coordinate 6,838 downwards.
GGTGCATAACTGCGCCTCGGGATCCTGCTGCACCAGCCCGGCAATACCCGCCAGTTCACCCGGCACAGTTGACCGGGTATCCCTCCCCCCGATGATCGCCCTTCCCTCCATCGTGCCGGCAAAACTTTGGGGAATGAAACCGGCCAGGCAAAAGGAGAGGGTGGACTTGCCGCATCCGCTGGGTCCGGTGATAGTGACAAACTCTCCCGGATACACGGTCAAATCGATCTCTCTTAGCGCCGGCTCCGCCGACCCGGCATAGGTGAAGCCAACCCCCTCCAGCAGCACGACCGGTTCTGGCATATGTGACGATCCTTTCCCAACTCGAACTCGTTCTGCTTTTATTTATTCTACCTTCAGGCGGGAGACCATCTTGACCCAGTGGCCTCCCTCGTAATTGCCGGCAATTAACCGGAGCATGTCATCTTCCTGGATCAAAATCATCAGATCGTCAGCCATCACCGCAGCAAGGTCAAATGAGACCTCGTATCCGTCGGTGGCGATCACCTTTAATGCGGTTGCTTCCGGCAGGGGAGCGGCCTCCTTGAGGATCTCTTTTACCGGGATGCCGGTATATTCCTGCGGGGGCACATAGGTAACCTGCCCCTTCAGTTCGGCCTCGATCGTGGTCTCGACAGAGGCAAACCTGGAGAGCGAAAAGGAAAGCTCGTGCTCAACCTTTCCTTCGACCCGGCACTGCGGCCCGCTCCAGGGCGGCTCGAAGATCACGGCGTAGTAATAGATGGCCCCGGCTGAAAAAGCGAAAATTAGTATGGAAACTACGATGATTTTTACCCATGCCGGCCGCCTTTCCCCCGCGTCACCTTGAGACCGGCCGGCTTCCGCCCCCCGGGTATCCCGGCCGGATCTCAGGCGCAGCAGCCCCGCTTCGTCAATCAGGTCAAGCACACCGGAGACAAAAAGCCCGGCAAAGAGGCACCCGGAGACCAGGGCGAGCAGGCAGATAAAGAGAATGTAGCCCAGCGGCGCCCCTGAAAAGTAAAGCAGCTGAAAGACAATCACATTGGAGGCTGCCGATAGTCCTCCGGCGACGGAGTAAGCCACCGGACCGTGACGCCGCATCAGCAGGATTACCAGGTCAACCACCAGCCCCTGGACAAAGGAGACCAGGACGATGGCAATCCCGTGGGTGCTTCCGGTAAGCAGCTCGACCACCCCTTTCAGAAGGCCGGCGATGGCGGCGGCGCCGGGCCGGCGGACCAGCCCCGCCGCAAGGATGATCCAGAAAACATGCAGCCCGGCGACAAACTGTCCGGCGCCGAAGGGGACTCCAAAAAGACGGTTCAGCAAATTTCCCAGGTAACCGACATAAGTGCTCAGCACCCCGCCGATACCGCTCAACACGGCCATTACCAGCAGATCACGGTTGGCAAAGTAATATCTCCTCTGCCGGCCGTTTTCCGTTGCTACCGGTTTCATTCTGAAATTACCTCCAATCTAACCACCGTTTTCACCCACCGGCCCCCGGCCGATTCATAAAGATGCCACCCCTGCCCCTCGGCTGAAGTGAGAGCACAATCTTCATTATCATACACTCCGTCCTCCGTGAAGAAGGCAATCCGGTAACCCTCCTGCCACTCCGGAACCGGCAGGCCGTTGAACTCTACGGCCAGGGCCATGATTCCCTGGCGCTCTTCCCAAACGCAGCTTTCCGGGTAAACATTTTCATAAGCAAATGCCTGGGCATAACCGTCAAGGGCATAGACCATCAGGGTGTCGCCGGGTTTCATCCCGCCGGCCTGCTCGATGAGAGTGCTTACCGGCACCCCCCGGTAAAGGCCTTCCCCGGCATAATTTCCCAGCTGATTTTGAAAAGAGAGCTCTTTCTCCATAACGGCATACTGGTCCAGTTCCTCCGGCGAAAAGATACAGTCGCCGGAGGGACCGTTGACGACCAGCTCTTCAGGGCGGGGCGGCGCATCAATTTTCACCGGCTCTATCTGCAGCCCCTCCGCGGCCGGCCGGCAAAGAGCAAAATGATAGTAGCCGCCCTCGTCATCTGCGGCGTACAGCGGCGCGCCGCCGCCGCCACTGACCACATAGTGCACTCCGGAAATGACCCGGTGATGAAACATGTGAATATGTCCTGCGAAGACCGCCTCCGCCCGGCTGGATGGATGCGAGACTATCTCCACGAAGGCTTCCGCCTGGCCGGGGTCCAAAAAGGCATGATCCTTCTCCCGGGGATCTACGGGAGGAACATGCAGAAAAACAAATCCCGGGGAAGCACCGGTCAAATTCTCCTGCAGCCAGGAAAGCTGTGCATCAGAGAGGCCCAGCGATGAACTGTCAAGGAAAACAAAGCGGAAACCGCCGTAATCAAAGCAGTACTCTTCCGGGGCCAGCCGGCTGCGATAATAGAGGGCTCCGCCTCCCCTGATATCATGATTCCCCAACACGGTATAGTAGGGGCAGTTAAGCTCCGCCATGGTCTCCTGAAAAGCGCGGTACTCTTCTTCGGTACCCGATGCCACCAGGTCGCCCAGGCAGATCAGGAAGTCAACTTCGTACATGTTTACAGCTTTAACAACCTCGGCCAGGACCTCATTGCGGCCCTGGCTGTCCCCGACCACAGCAAAGAAGGGCGTGCCAGCGGCAGCCTCCTCCGGAGGGCTTAATAGAAGCCGCTGCCGGCCGCTTCCTTTCAACGAAAGTGCCAGGCACGCCGTCGTTTCAGACACAACTGTGCAGGAGGCCGCCTGTTGTCCCGCCTCCGGTATCACCTTCACCTCCGTAGAGGCGGCAATATTTTCCACCACTATTTGAATCGGGCCGCCCTCTTCTTCCTCCCAGGCCAGGATGATTTCGACATCGGGGCGGTAAGCCCGCAAGCGAATCTCGCTATCCCGCGCCGGGATCTGCAGCGCACCGTCGGCGGCAATTTCCACCGCGGCCGGGGCCGGAGCGCAGGACAACAGGCCGGATAAGCCCGCCAGCAGGACCATCATCACCATTTGGAGAAGCCGTTTGCGCAGGGCAGGCATATTTGGAACCTCCTGATTGATTTTTTCGGGCGCGTCAGGCCCTCTACTCGGGGATATTGACCAGTCTGATCTCGGCAACCTGCTTCACGGAATGCTGTTTGCTGGGCAGGGCCGGGCCGACCAGCTGCACCGGTCCGGAGTTTTCGTCCAGCGGCTCATCGTTCTTCAAGTAAGCCAGGAAGACGCCGTCCACATAAGCCACTTCCTCCGAGCTAAGCTCCACGGTGTAACCGTCAGCCGCGATCACCTGGACGGTATATCCTTTCTGGGCCAGTTCGCGGTTGAAGCGGTAATGCTCATCATCGGCTCCATCGATCATGGAGACGAGTACCCAGAGCGGTACCCCAAAATAGGTAACCTCGGAACCGTCTTTAGCGGTAGTGACATATTCCTGTCCCGGATGGGTCGATCTGCCGCAGGTGGCAATGCTTTCAAAAGTGGAGCGATCGATGGTCGTCTCTTCGATCCCGCTGAGAATAAGCTCCCATTCGGCCACCGCGGGGACTACCTTGATCACAGCTACATCCTTAATCCAGAAATGGCCGTCGCTCAGGGTTTCTTTATCCTTGATGAAAGCGATGCGGGGCCCTTTATCCACAAGCTCTTCGGATGAACTCTTCAGGGCGACGATGGCCTCAAGCCCTCCTACCTGGAGCGGCTCTCCGTCCGGATTATAGGTCATGACGTCCCCGTTGCACTGATCATAGGTCAGCGTCATCTCGTAACCGTCCGCCGCCGTGATCTTAACGGCATCTTCCGCGGTGATCCCGCCGATCAAATCCAGGATGTCGAGCAGCTTCGGACCGGTTACCTCAGCCGGCCCGACCACTGTTCCCGTTGATTTGACAAACCCGCCCTCACCGGTCACCGCATCCAGCGAGGCCAGGTCTACGGTTTGGCTGTTGCCGTCACGATCAACCAGCTCGATTTCAACAGGTTCGCCCGCGCTTTCGCCGTTGCCGCCACAGGAGGCCGCCACCAGCAAACAACCAATGAGAGTTAACGCCAGGAAAAATATCTTATGTTTTCTGTCCAATGAAAGCACCCCCATTTTTTTGTTTTCATGACTTTAACTACAAAACAGAATTTAAATAGCCGGCGCCGCCATCCCCTCCTCTCCTGACACTGAATCATTCTGCGCAGAATATATAAAAAACCCGGCTCCCCAGGAGGCAACCAGGCTTAAAAAAACTGCCGGAGGGCAGTTTCAGGTAAACTTACCTCCTTTCCAAAAGGGAGGCTTGAAAATTTCTTTTCAAACCCTACCGTCTGCCCGCCATGGCCGTTCTTGGCTTTAGGTCGAAACAGCTCGGAGGAATGTTATTTTTTATCTAAGTTTTGGTGTTTATATAATAATTGGCCACTCCTTGGCGAAATTCCTGCCATGTAGTTAATTTGCGGCGAACTTTTTGCTCATTGCAAAATAATTGGATAGATCTATTTTTCTACTTCAGACCCCGATACTGACAGAAATGCCTTGAATGTGTTAAACTTAAACATGACCTCCGTACTAAAAAGAATGTTTCATGATGAATGGATTGTCACAACAGCAGATCGGCGAAACCTTCCTCTCTGAAATGAACAAATCCGGCATCCGCGAAATCTGGAAATATAGGCCTAAACCTATGGAGGTAAGAATTGAACCCCGAACTTGAGCACGAACGGCTTTTGGTGGAAATGGCTCAAACCGATATCAATGCTTTCGAAGTAATTTTCGAAGAATATTATGACCAGATCTTTAATTACATCCTGCGCCGTACGGGCAACGTCGAAGATGCCCGGGATATAACCGCAGAAACCTTTTTCAAAGCATTAAAAAATATCGGCCGCTTCAAATGGAGACGGGTCTCTTTTTCGGCCTGGCTTTATAAAATCTGCATACATGAAATTGCAGCTTTTTACCGGAAGACCCCTCGCAATTTGCTTTCGATGGAATACTTGCAATCCCGTGGTTTTGATCCCGTTTCACAGTATGATCTGGAAGAGGAAATCATGGCCGCCCACAACGCTCTTCAAAAGCACGAAAAGTTACTGCTCTGCAGCCGGGCCATAAAAGAACTTCCGGGCAGATACGCAGACGTAATTACACTGCGTTATTTTGCCGGAAAAAAAATCAGTGAAATCGCGCTAATCGTTGGAAAGCCGGAGGGTACTGTCAAATCCTTGCTTCATCGGGGCCTGCGAAAATTGAAAAAGATAATCCTAAAAGATAAAAATAGTGCAACCTTTTTTAAATAAAACCATTATTAAGGTTAAGGGGCGAGATAAAATGAGCCGATATCATGATCATGATGACATGAAAAAGATGCTGGAAAATTTAACATTGCCGCAAGTGGAAATGCCGGCGCACAAGAAAAAAACCAGAGAGATGCTTTATACCTGCAGACACTTGCAAACAAGGGAAACCGGCAAATTTTACTCGAGAGCCCCCAGAAAACTGGTAGAGGTGATCAAGTTGAAGAAGAAGGCTCTGGCAATTGTTATACCGTCAATCTTTTTGTTGCTGGGTGTTCTATATTTATCGACCCTGCTTTCTCCGCCCCAGGCCGTGGCCAACTTAACCCTGCAGGTTAACCCGGTAATAACCATGACTCTAGACGATGATAATACCGTCATAGACATTAAAGGGAAAAATGAAGACGGGGTGGAGATTATCACTATCTCCGACCTGCAAGGTAAAAAATTGGACGAGGCCCTTGCGGAAATAACATCCATTTTGTACGAACAGGGTTATCTGCTGCCTGAGGGCACGGTGGCAATGATGGTGCATGGCCCGGACAATGCGGATCAGGATAAACTTTCAGCAATTTCGAATCTGGCCAAAGAAACGGTGCAGGAAAATTTAATACGGCTTAATATCATCGTGCAGGTGGAAAGTTTTGTCTTGAGCGAGGAGCTTTTTGCTTACCTGGATGAGCTCGGGCTGACACCGGCAGACTACGTTGATCTGTTAAAAGCAAACCTGACGGAAGACGAAATCAAGGAAGTTATCAGGTCCCTGGAGCAGGCAGAGAACGATACGGAAGCACTGCTTTACTTAAAATTCAAGCTGAAAATCAAATCAGGCGAGCGAGAGCTATTTGCAGAGTTTAAGCAAAAACAGTTCGGCAACCTCGCCAAAGTGATGATCAAACAAAAAGGGCAGAAACATATTCAGCTGAAAGATTCCGATGCATATGAATACCTGCTCCCCATCCTGGAGGAGCTGGATCTCGGCGCTTCCCTGGATAAAAACGAGGTTGTCGATCGCGTCCTGGCCGCTTTTGGCTGGGAGGGATCTTATCAAGAATTCAAGATCGAGATCAAATTCGCAGATAAATCCTTTATGGACTTTAAATGTAAGGCCAAAGGGGAAGAGGCGCAGCGGGAGCGAGAACGGGATAGAGAAAAGGAGCGGGAACAGGATCAAGAACGGGAGACTGCGCTGCCCTATAGAAAGTTTGAACTGGAAATTGAATCTAATAAGCGCAAGCTGAAGGCAGAAATCGAGCAAGAAGATGGCGAAATCTCCGCCAAAATGGAAAGCAGCCGTGATGGTAAAAAAACCGAGTTGAAAGGCTCCGCCGCGCTTGAATATCTGCTCCCCATCTTGAAGAAGCTGGACCTTAACGCTTCCATGGACAAGCAAGAGGTTATGGACCGGGTTGTGACGGCGTTCGGCTGGGAAGGTTTTTACGAAGAATTTGAGATCAAGGTGAAATTCAATAACGGTTCCAATTTGGATTTTAAGTGGAAATGCGATTATGATGATGACGATTAGATGTGTTAGGTATGATTAAAGATCACTTGAAATAGAGGGGCCGGAGGATTTAGCAAGGAAGCATATCTATTTG
>JAAZHP010000184.1 GCA_012510625.1 Bacillota bacterium | reverse complement strand
TAAGAAGCGTCCAGTAAAAAAATCCCCCCCGGCCCCCCTTTTGCAAAGGGGGGAGATAAGGGACTAACTTCAAGGTCATCCTTTTAAAAGTCCCCCTTTTCTAAAGGGGGATTTAGGGGGATTTAAATTCGAAGTATTACTCAACTGGTAATGACTCGACGCATTTAAGGCGGGTGCTGAGGTCAGGTCAGAAAGTCCCCCTTTTCTAAAGGGGGATTTAGGGGGATTTTTAAAGGCAGGCAAATTGCACTTATAGGGGAGGTGTTGGCATGGCGCATAAAAAAGGTGGAGGCAGTTCACGCAACGGCCGTGACAGCAAGGCCAAGCGTCTCGGTGTAAAACGATACGGCGGCCAGCTGGTTAAGGCGGGCAGCATCCTGGTCCGCCAGAGGGGCAGCCGCATTCATCCCGGTGTCAACGTGGGCAAGGGCAAGGATGATACCCTCTTTGCCCTGGCCGGCGGAAAAGTGGTTTATGAATACGATAACCGGGCCAGGAAACAGGTCAGTGTTTACCCGCTGGACAGCGAAGCGGTTGTTTAAAAAACCGGGGGCTCCCCGGTTTTTCTTTTTGGGGATAATAAATGAGCTTAATGTGAGGGAGCCGGTGCCTTATCTTTGTTGATGAAATATGGCTTGAAGTGAGCGGCGGCAGAGGCGGCAGCGGCGCGGTCTCTTTCCGCCGCGAAAAATATGTTCCCAGGGGCGGCCCTGACGGCGGTGACGGCGGTGACGGGGGAAGCGTCTACTTGATCGCCGACCCCTCCAAGCAGAGCTTTCTTGACTTGCGCTACCGGCGGCGCAGGCGGGCCGCCAACGGGGCAAACGGGGGCCCAAAAAACCGTCATGGCCGGCGCGGTGCAGACCTGATGATCCCGGTGCCCCCGGGCACCCTGGTCCGGGACGAGCAGGGCTGTTTGCTGGCTGATCTTACCGCCCCGGGGCAAAGGGTAAAGGTGGCTGCGGGCGGAGCGGGCGGCCGCGGGAACAGCCGTTTTGTCAGCTCGAGACACCAGGCGCCCCGCCATGCCGAGAAAGGGCTGCCGGGTGAAGAGCGCAAAATATACCTTGAGTTGAAGCTGCTGGCGCAGGTTGGACTGGTCGGTTTTCCCAACGCCGGCAAGTCAACACTGCTGGGGCGCATCTCCGCCGCCAGGCCTAAAGTGGCCGACTACCCCTTTACCACGCTGGCCCCCCAGCTCGGCATAGTGGAAACAGAGGAAGGAGAAAGCTTTGTCGTTGCCGACTTGCCGGGGCTGATCGCCGGCGCGCATCGCGGTGCAGGGCTGGGCCACCGCTTCTTAAGGCACGTTGAGCGTAACCTGCTGCTGCTGCTGATCATTGATCTTTCACCCGTGGCACAGCCGGATCCGGTGGAAGCCTATTTCCAGCTCACCAGGGAACTTGAACTTTACAGCGCCCGGCTGGCCCGTTATCCCCGCATGATTGCCGGCAACAAGATTGATCTTACCGGGACGGATGAAAACCTGTCCCGCTTGCGGCGCGCCGTTGAAGAGAGGGAGGGAAAACCGCCGGAGCTTTTTGGCATCTCTGCGGCAACCGGCGCCGGTGTGAAGGAGCTTCTCCGCCGTCTCGCCGCAGAGCTGTCGCGCCTTAAAGCGCTGCCCCGGGCTGCAGTTGAAGTGGAGGAAAAAGTAATCCGGCCGGCATCTCCGGCCCGGGAGAGCGCCGCTTTTACAGTGGAGAAGATTGGCGACACCTACCTGGTTCGCGGCGCCCGCATTGAAAGAACCGCGGCGCGAATCGATTTTAGCAATGAAGAGTCTTTGCAGCGCTTTCAGCGCTACTGCCGGCGCTGCGGACTGGAGGAGGAATTAAAAAGAATGGGGGCAAAAGCAGGAGATACGGTTTGCATCGGCGAAGAAGAATTTTACTTTGATACATAAGGGAGTATATGCTTTTGCCGTTACCACCCAACCATAAACCCGGCCCGCTTAACATCGGCCTTATGGGCGGCACTTTTGACCCCATACACATGGGGCACCTGGTCACAGCCGAAGAAGCGAGACAGCAGTTTCTCCTCGATTACGTAATTTTCATTCCCGCCGGGCTGCCGCCGCATAAAGAGAAAAAGCAGGTGACGCCGGCGGAGCACCGCTACCTCATGACCACCCTCGCAGTAATGTCCAATCCCTCATTTGTCGTTTCCCGGGTGGAGGTGGATAAAGAAGAGCCTTCATACACCATCGATACACTCCGCTATTTTTCCACCCGCTGCGCTCCGGGCACAAATCTTTTCTTTATCACCGGGGCCGATGCCATCCTGGACATTCTCACGTGGAAAGATTATGCGGACCTGCTCAGGCTCTGCACATTTATCGCCGTGTCGCGCCCGGAATATCCATTAAACAAACTCGGTGAAATAACTGGGAAGCTTTCTCCGGAACTGCGCACAAAGATTCATCTGCTCGAGATACCGGCCTTGGCAATATCATCCACATTCATCCGCAAGCGGGCGGCCCTGGGGAAGACGATTAAGTACCTCACTCCTGAACCGGTGGAGCAGTACATTAAAAAACACGGCCTTTATAAAAAATAGTTTGTTAACTGTGGAAATAGGTTATAATATTTATGGAGGTGACAGCTTAATGGTAAAAACGCTGTATGTGGGGAATATTCCCTGGAGCACCACCGAAAGCCAGCTGGAGGAATTTTTCGCACAGTACGGCCAGGTGCTGGGTTGCCGGATTATTACTGAAAGATCCACCGGCCGTTCCAGGGGGTACGGGTTTGTCGAGGTAAATGAAGACGAGATGGAAGAGATCATGGAAAAGACAAACGGCGCCGATCTGGACGGTAGAAAAATTGTGGTGAACGAGGCGAAGCCCAGGGAGGAATCCTGAGGGCCGGCCTAGAAAAGCGTTTTTAAATGACGCAATTTTCCGGATAGTCGAATCAGGCCTAAATAAAGCAGTGTATTTGCTGATGCGGGAAATAATGCATGGAAAGAGAAGCCTACGAGAGATTAATGAAGGGGCACCTCGGCGATAGGCTCTACCGGCATTCAGTGGGTGTGGCTGAAACAGCCGCCGCTCTTGCCGTCCGCTACAGGGGGGACAGGCAGCGGGCCTACCTGGCCGGGCTGCTCCACGACTATGGAAAAGCATATACACGGGAGGAATTGTGTCAAAAAGCAGAACTGCTGGGTCTGCGCCTGGACCGGATCACCCTGGCGGAAAAACGGCTGCTGCATGCACCGGTGGGTGCAGCCCTGCTGCAGCATGAGTTGGGATTGACTGACCCCGCGGTGCTTAAGGCCGTGGCCTATCATACCACCGGGCGCGAGAAGATGTCGCTGCTGGAGAAGGTTCTCTACCTGGCTGATTTAATTGAGCCGGAGCGGGATTTTGACGGGGTGGAGAAGTTAAGGGAAATAGCCTTTACATGTCTTGATGCTGCTCTCCTGGCCGCAGTGGATCAGACGATCCAGTCGGTAATCAGGAGGGGGCTGCTGCTCCATCCCCGTTCAATTTACTTTCGCAACAGTTTGCTGGCCAGCTTAAGAGAGAACGGAGGCTAGAAGATGCACTACAGCAGGTCATACCTGCTGCAGAAGCCAAAAAAGACATCAAAACGCAAGCGCAAAATGCTCTTTTTCCTCATTGCGCTGATGCTGTTAATCCTGGCGGTAGTTTTCTCTGTCAACCTCATTACGATTTTTAATTCCATGCATAACGATGCCGACTGGGCCCAGGCCTTGCGCTTGCAGAGGGGCGGCGATGAGCGGGTTTACATTCTCTACGGGATAGATTACTGGGGAGCAAATCCTTACGTGGAGAGGATGCTTTTAGTTCATCACCATACCCTCAACCGGTCGATCAGCCTGCTTTACATTCCCGGAAATACCCTGATTGAAACCGAAGAGCGCGGTCCGGAACCTCTGGGCCAGGCTTACCGCCACCTTGAGCCCCCTGCTTTTATTGAACTGGTACAGGAGCTTACTGGCATTGCGGTGCACCATTACATGGCTCTCAATTACCAGGGAATAATTGTTCTGGGAGATTATCTTGGTGGTGTAGAAAGCGGCGCCCTTCTGGGTGAAGGGGAAAGTGCCGGTTCTCTGCTGCCCCGGGAGAACGGACGCCTCAGCGGGTTTGAACTCTACCGCTACTTTCTGACAGCGGATTACCGGGAGCCGCCCTGGGAGCAGCTGAACAGGCAGCAACAGGTTCTGGCCCAGTTTTGGAATATAATGCAGAGCAAAAAGATATGGCACTGGCCGAAGATGATTAAGACATTGTCACCCTTTCTGGAAACAGACCTTTCCTGGCGTGAATTGACGGCATTGCGAGAGCAATTTGAAGAATACGAGTATGCCGGGATGAAAGCGCTGATCCTGCCGGGGAAAGAAGAGGTCATTGACGGCTGTCTCTACTGGGTCCCTGATCAGGAATCACTCGAGGACATTGTGCGATTGATAAATGAGGGCTACCTCGTGATCCCCTCCGAAGTTAAAATAGAGGTGCTAAACGGCAGCGGCATTGACGGCCTGGCCTCGGAAGTCGCCGCCCTGCTTGAGCAGGAGGGTTTTCAGGTTGTTCGAAAAGGAAACGCCGATCATTTTGACTACAAAGAATCGCAGGTGATCGCTCTGGGCGAGATTGTCGACAAGGCCAGGGCGGTAGCCCTTTACATCCCGGGCTCATCGATGCTGCACCGGTATGACCCTGAGGCAGAGGTTGATGTAACCGTAATAATCGGCAGCAACTATAGTGAATATCGAAACAACCACTAGCTTTTTTATTAAGGAGGTGAACTGCTTGTCGGAACCGGCAAGCGGCTCGCAAAAGCTGGCTCTATGGGCAGCGGAACTGGCTGCGGAGAAAAAAGCGGAGGATCTTACCTTGCTGGAAGTCAGCAAGGTTTCTATCATCGCCGACTACTTCTTGATTGCTACCGGTAGAACGCGAGCCCAGGTTCAGGCTATCTGTGATTACCTGATGGAAAAGTTTAAAGAACGGAGCTGTCCCTTGCTGGGGCTGGAAGGCTACCGGGAGGGATGGTGGGTTGTGCTTGATTATGGCGGCCTGATGATTCATCTTTTTCAGCCCGAAGCCAGGGAATTTTACAACCTGGAAAGGCTCTGGCGCAGGGCTCCCCTGGTTAAAATATAGCAGTTGAGAGGTGACACCGGGGAAGTACCTTTCTGTCTCACTTTGAAATGTGGGACAATGGGGACGTACCTTCTTGTCCCATTTGTAAAATGAAGCTGGGTAATGTTGGGGGCATGATGGAATTTAGAGCTGAGAGGTTAGAGGCTGGAATGTTGTCGTCTGTCCGAATCACTGATGCTGGCCTTGTTTTGGAGGATGCATTATGACCTCACCGAAGATATTGGAAATATTGCGGCAGTCTTCCCGCAGTGGAGTTAATCCGGCCGGTGAAAATTACCGCTACCTTACGCTGGAAGACACCGTTTCCCTGGCCGGCCGGCTGGGCCTGACCCGCCGGGAACTGGAGATCGCCGCTCTCGAGGCCGGAATAGTTCCAGACAGGTACCAGCGCAACCTGGGCACGATAGGCATCGCCGGCCAGATCAAACTGCTCCGGGCACACGCCGGTGTAGTAGGCGCCGGCGGATTGGGCGGCTATGCCGTGGAGCTGCTGGCCCGTTGCGGAGTAGGAAAACTTACAGTAATCGACAGCGACACCTTTGACTCAACCAACCTTAACCGCCAGCTTTATGCACTTGAAGGCGGGCTTTCATTGGATAAAGCCGCTGCGGCGGCGCAGCGGGTGGAGAAGATCAACGGCGCCGTGGAGGCAACCGCCCACCGCTGCCGCGGCGATTCCGGCAATTTGCCCCGGTTGCTAAAGGGTTGCGCTGTTGTTCTTGACTGTCTCGACAACCTGCAGGCCCGGTTTTCCCTGGAAGCGGCCTGCCAGAAGTTGAAGATACCCCTGGTGCACGGCGCCATTGCCGGATTTATGGGCCAGGTGGCGGTCATCCGGCCGGGGCGGCCCCTTCTTGCCGCGATCTATGGCCGGCAGAATGAGCAGGGAACCGGCCGGGGAGTGGAAACACAATTCGGCAATCCTTCCTTCACTCCTGCGGTTGTTGCAGCCTGGCAGGCGGCGGAAGCGGTAAAGCTGCTGGCCGGG
>JAAZHP010000183.1 GCA_012510625.1 Bacillota bacterium | reverse complement strand
TCTATCGGCACAATAGGGCTGATAAAGGCGGTGAACACATTCAACCGGCAGCGGGGTACGCGCCTGGCCACTTACGCCGCCCGCTGCATCGAGAATGAAATCCTCATGTTCTTAAGGGCGGCCAGCAAGAGGAAGCAGGAGATTTCGCTGCAAGAGCCTATCGGCGTGGATAAAGAGGGGAACGAGATTACCCTGATGGAGGTTATCTCCAGCGACGATACCATATTTGAAGAGGTTGAGCTGAGCCTCCTGCAGGAAAAGCTGAGTAAGATGCTGCACAATCTGAAAAATCGCGAGAAAAAGGTTTTAACGATGCGCTTTGGCCTCCAGGAGGGGAGGCGCCACACCCAGAAGCAGATTGCCGCCAGCCTGGGGATCTCCCGTTCATATGTCTCCCGCATTGAAAAACGCGTTCTGCAGAAGCTCGAGCGCGAGTTCAACGTATGAAAGCCGTTTCCCATTTTGTCATCCTGGCTTTTCTTTTGCCATCCCGAGTCCCATTTTTTGTCATCCTGAGCGAAGCGAAGGATCTGAACGAGGCTGCTGCCGATATGCAACATTCTGGTAAAAAAGGGGCCGCCTTACAAGGCAGCCCCTTTGACGATTCCTTGCTACTCTTTCTTGGAGCGGGCCAGCGAGCGGGCCATACGCTCCAGCTTAAAGATGGTTGTAAATTCGCTGTTTTTACTGATCCAGAGATCGCGCTTCATGATTGCCTGGGTCAGCGATCCCCGGTAGCCCAGCCCGTCCAGCAGCACCTCCAGGTCGGGGCAAACAATTATGAAATCGGGTTCGGCGGCAAACTCCGGTTTAATCTTCAATTGCTCGCCGGCAATCTCCATGATAAAATTGCCTCCCGCTGATTTGACGAGAATAACCCGGGACCAGCCGGCAATATCGGCGCGGGCCCTGGCGCATTCGTTCATCTCCGCCACCAGCGATTCCAGCAGGTACAAGTTCTTTTCAAAGCCGGCCCTGTTTTCAGCCGTACTTTCCGGCAGCTGCGGTTCAACCGCTCTTTCCCAGTCGAGCTCCGATGAGAGAAGCCCTTTTTTCGCGATCTGTTCCGCGGTAAGCTCGGCGGCAGGGACGCAGAAGATGTCGGTGATCTCCCCGATGCGCTCATCCTGGAAGACCACTTTCATCTCGGTGCCCCTCTGGATTAACCCCGGGACAAGGATTCCCCTGGTGGTATAGCAGTTGATGCTTAAGGCGGTGTCGGCTCCTTTGAGCAGAATGCGGCCCCGGCCAAAGGGAACCTGTTTCTGGAAGAGCGAGTTGGCAAAGTAGGTGATGGGCGGGGTGGCGATCATCGTGCCGGTGTCCTCTACCTCGATCATCTCCGTGGGAGCAAAATTACATTCGGGGCAGCGCAGGGCAAAAGGAGGCACCCGGACGATGCCGCAGCTGGTGCAGCGGCAGCCGAGGATTTTCTTCTCATCACGCAGCGCCAGGAAGAAATCACTGAACTCACCCATGGAACGCCGGTAAAAAGTAAACATGGCATCGTTCATTACCAGGTAATCTTTCCCCTCAATGGAAACCGTGTATCCTCCCTGGTCGGGAATCGCCTCCGGCGGAATTACCTTTGTGCTCATCTATTGTCACCTCCGTTTATTTGGGAAACCTGTTTAATCGCACTCGAGAATGAGCACCGCGCCATACTGGGCCACCGTGCTCCCGGTGCCGTGCACCAGCCCGGTTTTCAGCTTGCGGCGGATCAGCTCGTTGCGGGCTGACCAGGCCGACATAATGTTGCTGGCTCCGACGGCATGCCCGGAGTAGATCAGGCCGCCGCAGGGGTTCAGCAGAAATTCTCCGCCCGGCAGGATCAGTCCGTCCTCGATGAGGCTGTCGGCCCGGCCGTGCGGCACAAAGCCCATCTCGGCCATGGTGATCTCGAGCTGGTGGACAAAGGCGTCGTGGACCTCCACCACGTCGATGGCCTTTAACGGGTTGCTGATGCCGGCCATCTCGTAGGCGCGGTGCGCGGCCAGGTGATGCGAAATAATCCGGCCTATAATCTTATGGTTTTTGCCGGCAAAGGAATGCTCGTTGGCTTCTCCGACGCCGGTAATCCAAACCACCGGCTGGCCGGTGCGGCGCGAGATCGCCCTGGCGGTCTCTTCTTCGGCCAGGACCAGCGCCGCCGCCCCCTCGGTGTAGACGCAGATCTCCAGCTCTTTAAAGGGATAGACCACAGTGCGCGAGTTGAGCACCTCTTCGGGAGTCACCTGGTCAAATTGCCGCTGGGCGTAATTGTTCGTCCGGACCTGTTCGCTGAGCAGGGCTGATATCCGTGCGGTGATCTCGGGTTTGAGGTCGTTGGGATGCTCATCCATGTAGGCGAGAACCACCTCGGCATAACTGTCCGCGGCGGTCCAGCCCAGTTTCTGCTCATAAAAACTGTCGCCCGACCAGCCGATTGTCTTGATGACCTCGGGCGTAGCCGACATGCTCATGAAGTCGAAGCAGTCGGTTGCTTTCTCTACGCCCAAAACGAGGGCGGTTTTAAAGCGTCCGGCGGCAAGATAGGCATGCGCCGCCGACATGGCGTAAGCGCCGGTAGCTCCCCCGTTGCTGACGCGCAGTCCAAACTTGTTCTGCAGACCGATGATCCCCTGCAGGGGATGTTCGGGAATACAGGTGCGCTGGAAAATATCGTTATAGATGGCGAAAAAGGCAGCGTCCACATCACCGGGTTCCAGGGCAGCATCGGCCATCGCTTCGGCAGCAGCCATCTGGGCCAGCTCGTAATAGGTTTTCTCATACCATCTGGCCTTGAAGGGCGTGACTGCCGCCCCGACAATACCCACTCTTTTACTCAATCCCATCATCCTCCTTTGTGCTTAAATCCCCCTAACTCCCCCTTTAAAAAAGGGGGACTTTTTGCATCAGAACCTTAGCTGGGTTGTGAAGAACTCGATCACCCTTAAGAGCGCCTGCTGTTTTACACCTTGGAAAAGAGCATCTGCCGCTCACCCCTTGGAAAAGCGCCTGACGTTTCACCTTTTTGTTAAAAACACTTGCCGCTTCTCACTTGAAAATGCGCCTACCGCTCAGCCATTGAAAAAAGCTTTGAAAGTCCCCCAATACTCCCCCCTTTGAAAAAGGGGGGCCGGGGGGGATTTGACAAACGGATATCAACTGCCGGGCGCCGGTAAGGATGATTCACCTACCGCCGCGCATCTCACCGCCCCAGCAGCTGCCGGGCGATAACCAGGCGCTGAATCTCGGAAGTGCCCTCGCCGATCTCCATCAGCTTGGCGTCCCGCAGGTAGCGCTCGACGGGATAGTCCGCCGTGTAGCCGTAGCCGCCGTAAATCTGCACGGCCTCCAG
>JAAZHP010000003.1 GCA_012510625.1 Bacillota bacterium | reverse complement strand
GGATTTAGAAATTCGGCCTTGGCATAGATATTCAGCCCCGTCATTTTCTCAAGCTTGATCATCGGAGTATGGCCAATCAAATCTAGAACATTGCCTGTAATCAATTGTTCAACACTCTCCTGCCAATAATAATTTTTACGTTCCAGATCTGCATGCGTTAAATTATAAGATCCGGTTCCTTATTGCTCATTCATATTACTTGCCCGAAGCCCAAAGTGCGATCATTTTTTTCTTTCTCCTTTTCCGATTATAATTCCTTCCGGTAATGAAGGCCAGACTCTCGTTGAGTAAAATTTCCATATGAGTGAACCCGGACTGGCATATTTTTAAAAGAACACAGGGATAATCAGCAATCCCACCAGGCTTGCCAAGGTAAGAACCCCCGATAAAAAACCGGCAGCCATACCCCAGCCAAAAACCGACCATGCTTTCTGAACCTCCCTGAACTGCTCCACGCTTTCCCAAGCCCGGTTTTGCCAAGCCCACCGGTTTCCCATTGCGCCAAGCACAAAGGAGATAACCACGTTTACTCCCGGGAGCAAGCCCAGCAGGGCGATATAGGTTTTATGCCCCAGCCCCCAGATCCAGCACAGCCAGAATGCGCCCCAGTTCCAACCCCTTATTTCTGCGGGTACGATATGAGAATCAATTTGCGCGGACTTAACATTCATAAAATTACTTCCTCCTCATATGTATAAGTAAGCCCATGGTTAACTTCCCAACCTGATGCTGACTTAAAAAAGGCGGGGAAATCCTATCGCCAATCCACAAGATCACTGAAAGGATAGATCGGGTGTGGAATATCCGTATAGTCCAGGGAATAGATATCCACATTTGTTGTCCCCGGTGTAATTACATCGATTGTCTTCCGGTTGTACAGCAGGTAGGTGAAGCGGAAGGGAAAAAGGTTTTTTGCCACCACGATATCGGCTTTCCAGAGGTTCAGGCCCAGTTCCGTATAAAAATCAGGAGCCATCGCCGCCGGGGGCATCTCCGTGATGATCAGGTGAACCCCGCCGTGCTTTAAGATAACTGTCTTTCCATAAAGCCAATCCTTCTTGCTCACGATTTCCCCTGTTACCTCAAGAGGACGGTTATAGGTCTGCTCCAGCTTACCCCCTACGGTTAGCGTGATCGTCTCCCCGATAGGATAGGCATAAGCCTCCAGGGCCGCCTCACGATCACGCAGGGGAATATATGAAACCAGGTCGGAGCCTTCCTCGATCAACGCCTTCAGGATCCAGGTGTTTTCTCCCGGCCCCCCGGCGCCCACGGCGTCGGAAGCATCGCAGAACATCACCGTGCCAAGCTTCCGGGCCAGCCAATTGCTGCGGGCAAGTTTGATCGCTTCAGACGGTGTATAGCCCTCCCTGTGCGGATAATCCCGCACCGCCCAGTTCATATCCGCAAGTTCCTCGGCCAGCTCTTCTGCCAGTTCCTTGTTCCCGTCGGTCACCACCACCGTACTCCAGCCCAGTTCGGGCTCATTTAGCCAGAGGTGAACCATGTAGTTGGAAATACTAAGAACCTCTTCCCGCTTTAGATTCTTTTTAATCCAGTTAAATATGTGGCGCATTGGCGGCAAAAAATCAATATTCATGCCGCCGCCTTTGAGAAGCCGCATCTTGCGGAAGGCCATGACCGGCTCAATTTCTCCCAGGACCGTCCGGCAGAGTATCTCCCCTGAAGTATAGCCAGTCCGGTAATGGTCCCGGTGTGGATTGGTCAGGTAACCTACGATGAACGTTGCCAGGCGAGCGTTAGCTTCGGTAACATTGGCGTGCAGGTCGTAAGAAATACCTATGGGCAGGGAATTACCAAACTCGTCCCGCACTGCTTGCAGCAGATCACTTTCCGGATCCCGGAGCCCCTCAACCCCCATGGAGCCATGCAGCGAAAGGTAAAGACCATCGAGCTGCTCCATCTCCCTTAAACCCTGCAGAAGCTCCCCCTTGAAACGCTCGTAGACCGCCGCCTCGATTTTACCACCGGACATGGCCAGCGCCTGGTAAATCGGCACAGCCTCTACAGAGCCCCGGCCCACTTCCTCGACTGCGGCGACAAAACCAACCAGCTCATCGGTCAGTCCGTCTAAAACGTCTTCTCCATAAAGAAGGCCCGCTGCCTCGAAATCATCAATTATTGTCGGCACCGGCGAGAAGACGTTTGTCTCCTGCCGCAGCATGGCAAATGCAACTACTTTCTTGCCGGCCTGGGGCGCAACAGCGGCCGGATCTTTAGAACCGCCGCACCCTCCGGCAAATAGCAGGGCTATGAAAAGAACACTTAAAAAAACCGGTGCACTCTTTCTCATTTTAGAAGCCCCTCCTTACACCAGGATTAATCACTGCATGCGAGAAATTTTATAATTGCGGCGCTTTTCGTAATGATGCTATCATTGCCTCACCGCTGTGTCAACACTTAGCGGTATATTTCCTCGTTCCAGTCTCTGTTGCTTGGAAGTAGCTTGGAACTTCCCTTTGCTTTGTTTGATGCTTTCCTTGGTAATTCAAGATACAGACAAAACTTTTCTAACCCGCTCAAGAGTTTTGATGCAGCAATTAAATCCGTGCGTTGCCGTTGACATCCTGGTGTATACTCCGGAAGAATTCGCGAAGATGCAAAACAAGCCCAACTCTTTTGTCAGGAACATCCTGGGAAAAAGGAGGGTTGTTTATGGAAAAGAACACTAATGACGAGCTGAGTAAATCGCCAGAGATCAACTTTACGCAGAACGGGGCTGTATGGTGAAGCTCTCCTCGATAAAAGATCTCACGTAAGCCCTGCCGGAGAGCGGGCGCTGCACCTCGTCTGCCCACCGCGCCTCGTTCTGCAGGGTTTTAAGATTCACGCCGTACCAGCTCTCCACGGCGCGGCGCGATATGGTATATGAATTTCGCTCAAAGTTGAGGACCAAAGTCTCTAAATTGTCGATGAGCACAAAATTGGCCGTGGTGTTATAGACCAGCACGCGGTCGAATAGTTCTGCCTCCATAGCGGTGAGAGAATCCTGATAGGTGATCTCCGCGGTCAGCAATTCAGGATGGATCTGAAATGTCATCTGGAGATCGCCCGGCGGCAGATTGTAGTTCAGGTTGGCCAGGTTCGAAGCATCACCCATGTAGCGGCTCCTGAACTCCAGCAGCCGGCTGAAATCGTGGGTCAGCGGATCTCTCTGCTCTAAAAGATACTGCTGCTCCCGCCTTCTCATCTCCGGCTTGACATATCCTTCCACCAGGACCAGGGCGCATATGCCGGTAATCAGCAGCGCGATTATTAAGATGTTTACCTTCTTCATTTTAATCGTCTACCTCGTGTTTCTCTGCCAGGGTGCAGGCTTTGCTGAACAGCAGCGGCAGGATTATAGTAATGAAAGGCATGGCATAAGCGGCGGCGATCACGGCGAACTGGTACGGCCCGCTGATATGCACGGCCCGCCCGAACCAGATGTCGCTGCCAAAGCGTACTGCCGTGGTAAAAGCCGTCATGACTAGCATAAAGAGAGCCCAGATCAGCCATGCCGCTTTACGGTAGCCGGTGAGCCTTTTCTTGTTGACCGGGGCGACTGCATTCAGGTATGCTTCATCTTTCCTGGAGGAGAGAGCCAGAAAAACAACCCCCAGGATAATGACCGCGAGAAACAGCAGGTTGTTAAACAGGAGCCCCCTGACAAACATGACCCGCAGGGGGATGGTCAGGATCCAGGCGATCACCGTGTAAAGCAGGCCTGCCTGGAGCAGCTCCAGCATGTATCGATTCCTGTAGACAGGCTTCTGCTCCGGGATCAGGTAATCAACGGTATCCAGGTAACGCCTGGCCTGGGCAACCGCCTCGTCATAGGTCATCCCTTCTTCCATATGATCTGCCACCCTGGCCTCGAGGTTGCCGAGGATCTCGTCCCTGAGCTCCCTCACCTCCCTGGTCTCCTTGTGGCCGGCAAACAATTTGTCAACGTATCTTTTTAAATCGTCCATCCCGGCTAGGCCTCCTCTCGTCTCTCGAGCAGCCGGTCAATCAATTTTTTAACCGCCTGCCACGCATCGTAGTTCTTCCTGTATAGAACCTTGCCCGCTTCGGTGACCCGGTAATACTTTCTGCGCCCCCCCTGGCTCTCTTCACCCCAATACGATTCAAGGGCCCCCTGGGCTTCAAGACGGCGCAGGGCGGCATAGAGTGTGGGCTCCTTCAGCTCGAATTCTCTGCCGCTCTTCAGGTAAATCTCCTTGATAATCTGGTAGCCGTAATTGTCTCTCTCCAGCAGCACGCTCAGGATAATGGTGTCAATGCTGCCGCGCACCAGGTCGCTGTTTGCTACAGGCTCAGTCAATATCTTTCACCTCGCAATCGCTTCCAGGAACAATATAACACATATTACTATGCGTGTCAATATACTTTGCGTATTTTTGTTTTTTAGCGGCTCCCGGTCCCGACTGCAGCGGCAGGAGAGACAGTTTTGCCTTGAAATCCCGCGGGGCATCATCTACACTATGGATGGAAATGGGATAACATTAGGTCCGGCTGTTTGCGCCGGCCGTTAAAAGGAGGAATTCAATCATGCATTGCGTACATAAGGTGCTCGAGCTGGAAACAACCGCCCGGGAGGCGCTTTACGATATCACTGAACCGGTCCGCAAAGCATTGAAAAAAAGCGGCATTAAAAATGGGCTGGTTTCGATCTACGCCCAGGGGGCCACGGCGGCGATCATGATCCAGGAGAACTGGGACGAGAGCGTGCAGAGGGACGTGATTACGCTGCTGCGCAGGCTGATCCCCCGCGGCGGCTGGGAGCACGACCGGCAGGACGGGAACGCCGACGCCCACCTCAAGGCGGGGCTGGTCGGCCCCGGCGAGACCGTGCCCCTCGTCGACGGCAAACTGGGCCTCTCCACCTGGCAGAATATATTTTTCTGCGAATTTGACGGCCCGCGGAAAAACCGCCGCATCGTGGTAACCGTCATCGGAACAGTTTAATGTTTCACTCCTGGTATTATTTGGTTGACCGGATCTGAGCGTAATGTTATACTTTATCCAGGTAAATAAGAGACAATAATAAGAATATACCGGGAAGGCTCTAGCGCTGGTGGAGAAAAAGTTTTCTTAGTCCCTGTCCTTTTCATAAAAAAGATGCTCTATAAGCTCCGGGGGCAGAATCTTCTCAGGCCCATTAGGGCGGCGGGCCCGGCAATGGTGGTGCCGTAAAAGATCACCGGCTTGCCGGTAAGAAACCTTGTGATGGTCCCGTTGACCACGGTGCTTCCCGTGGCCAGGATCATATCGCACCAGTCCAGCAGATCGTCAATATCTTTCCGCCCATCTTCGATGGTCACGCCGTACTTGACAGTGCCGATGTTATCTTCGGCCAGGTCGACGACCCTGAGGGGAAAGCTGCCGGCAAGGCGCTCCACCATGGACGGCTGGTAGCCGATAAAGGCGATGCGGGGCGAGCCAAATTCCACTTCAATCACCGCCGCCAGGTCCCCGGCGCACTCTTCCGGCGCATCATCCTTACAGTGAACATGGTTCCGGGAAATGCCCAGGTAGTTGCACACCGCATTAATGGTGGATACCAGGACCGCCCGGTCGTAATTTGATTCCAGGGACCTGTTGACAATATCATTGAGCGTTCCGGCAAAATTCTCCGGCATATCGGTAAAGGCCTGGCCCTTTGCTCCCCTGAATTCGGCCTCCATCAGCTTCTCCTTTCCCTTCAGCAGAGGGAAGTCCCCCCTCCCGGGGTAGCCGATGGCTTCACCGGGCTTTAAAACCCTTCCCCTAATCTCCACTTTTTCATGCAGCAGGCCATGCTCTTCAATTAACTCTCTGAACCGTCTCGTCAGCTCTTTATAAAAATCCCGGACGCTCACAAGATCAACTCCCAAATATTATTGCCGGCGGGGAGGCTGTCCCCGAAAGCGCCGCCCAATATAATCCTGGATAAGTTCATGATACCATATTTTTTCCGCCGGAGACTGTTCCTGCAATTTGCTCTACATGTAACCCCAAAAGTGGGACAAACAGGTACGTCCCCGGTGTCCCAGTTTGATCTATACTTTCTTCTATTATGCTATACTTGAAGTAAATTCTGTATAAGCAAGAAGGTTCGGCCATGGAGACCAGGTTGCTCATCGTGGAGGATGATATTTTCCTGCGGGACGGCCTTTGCGAGATGCTGCAGCGCGAGGGCTACGCCGTCGATTGCGCTGAAACTTGCCGGGAGGCGCGCCGCCTGGTTGCTGAAAAGAGCTACCATCTCATTATTCTTGATATCATGCTGCCGGACGGCAGCGGACTTGACCTCTGCACTGCATGGCGCAGCAGCGGCTGCCATACTCCGATTCTCTTTCTCACCGCCAGGGACGACGAGGTGCAGATCGTGCGGGGGCTCGACGCCGGGGGCGACGATTACGTGACCAAGCCTTTCCGCCTGGCGGAGCTCCTTTCGCGCATCCGGGCGCTGCTGAGAAGAAGCAAGCCCGCTGTTTTTGAAAAGGACGGGCTGCGCATCGACCTGGAAAGCAGGAGCGTCTACTTCCGCGATGAGCAGCTCTACCTGACCCCGACGGAGTTCCAGCTCCTGGCGGCCCTGGTCCGCAACGCCGGCAAGGTGCTTACCAGGAAGATCTTGCTGCAGACCATCTGGGATGATGCCGGGCTCTTCATTGATGACAATACCCTTTCGGTGCATATCAGCCGACTGCGCGAAAAGATCGGCGAAGACCGCATACTCACGGTGCGCGGCGTGGGCTACCGCTGGGCCGGCGAGGATTAATGGCGACCCCTCTCCTGGGGACAACAGGGGTTAAAACAGGGGAAGCTGCCCCCTGGATGGCGTAGGGGCGGAGTTCCATCCCCGCCTGGCAATGATATTGATTAAATCCCCCCCCGGCCCCCCTTTTGCAAAGGGGGGAGCTTTAAAAATTCTTTTGCAAAGGGGAAGTACTGAAGGGCCTTTTCCCAAGGGAGAGGCATCTAGAAGGAAGGTTCTTTCCCAACAAGGGGAGCGCTCAGATCTTTTATATGGAACAAGCTTTGCGCGGAGATGCAAGCTAAAGTCCCCCTTTTCTAAAGGGGGATTTAGGGGGATTTAGAAATCTAAGGCTCCCCTCCAAAGTTGGGGAGTATATGGAGCCTTTTGCAAAGGGGGAGGCTTTTACGAAGCCTTCTATAAAGGGGCTAAAAAATAAATCCAAGAGGGAAACAGGGATGAAGATGCTTTCTTCCGCCACATTGCTCGCGGGCCTTACCGCCGCCCTGGGCACATACCTTGCCTGCTGCGGCGCGGGCAGCATCCGGTGGGCAGGAATCGCCCTGCTCCTGGCCAGCCTGGCCACCCTCTTGCTCAACATCATGGAGGCGAAGCGGCTAAAAAGAGAACTGGAATCGCTGCACGGGCAGATCATCGATTTCCTGGAAGGGCGGGAGACCTCCCCCCGCTTCAGCGTAGATGACGACGATTTTGCCCTGCTGGAGAACGCCGTGGTGGAACTGGAAAGCAGGCTGCTTCTGGAGCAGGAGAAGGCGCGGCGCGAATCGCAAAAAAATGCGGAATTCATCGCCGACGTCTCCCATCAGCTGAAAACCCCGCTGGCGGCGCTGAAGCTATACTGCGAGATGGAGCAGACTCAAGACCCCGGCAAGGATCTCTCCCGGCAGCTGCTCCTCATAGAGCGGATGGAAAACCTGATCTTTTCGCTGCTGCGGCTGGAGAAGCTGCGCGCTGACGCCTACGAGATGCGCTTCGCAGAACACGATCTCGGCGACCTGGCCCGGCAGGTCTGGTCCGAGCTGCAGCCGCTTTATCCCGGTAAAAGGTTTCAGCTTGAGGGCGGCGCCGCCATGCGCTGCGACGCCTACTGGCTGGGCGAGGCGCTGCGCAACATCCTCAAGAATTCCTGCGAGCATACCCCCCCGGAGGGGCAGGTTAATCTCTTCATCGAAGAGACGGAAAGATCCATCACCGTAACCGTTGAAGACAACGGCGGGGGGATCCCGGAAGAGGAGCTGCCGGGGCTGTTCCGGCGCTTCTACCGCTCTTCGCGGGCCCGGCCGGACGGAGGCGTAGGCTTGGGGCTGGCCATTGCCAGGACCATCGTGGAGAAGCATCACGGCATTGTCTCGGCCGAGAACACGTCTCGCGGCCTACAGATCGCGCTCTGCTTCCCCCGGCTGGAGGGAATCCGGAAGGGCGGCTAGCAATCAATCTAAAATCCCCCCCGGCCCCCCTTTAAAAAAGGGGGGAGTTTTTTCTATACCTTTTCCAAAGGGGGGAGTTTATTATATACCTTTTTCAAAGGGGTCGAGGCATTCCTCGCCCGCCGGTGAGGTATAGGCGTTTGCGTGGTAGCAGCGTTTTGCTTTATACGCAGTGTTTTATCGTATTTCGGTGCAGTCTCGGGCGGCTCATGAGCCGCCCCTACAACCTCGATGAAACTGGGACAATGGGGACGTACCTCTTTGTCCCATTTTTGCCGCCTCAAGTATAATTTGTGGGACAGTAAGGTACGTCCCTAGTGTCCCACAGAGGTAGGCCTTGTCTTAAGAAAATGTAAGAATAAGGTCACCGGAAATTAAGGTT
>JAAZHP010000182.1 GCA_012510625.1 Bacillota bacterium | reverse complement strand
CCCGGAACGAGGCGGCGGATCTGGGCAGGGCAGCTGGATACGCAGAGCCCGCAGCCCATGCATTTTAATTCATCAAGCTCCGGGACATTTCCTTTTAAGTAAACGGCCTTGAACATGCACCGGTTTACGCATTCCAGGCAAAGGGTGCACCGGGAGGGATCGGCAAGCTGTACTGTCAGCCCCGAGCCCCGGACCATGGGAATGCCATACTGCAGGTAGAGAACCAGGGGGATGCAGGATTCGGCGTGGCAGTTGCACAGCACGTAGCCCTTGCGGCCTTCCGGGCGGGATACGGTCATGACCTGGTGCACCAGGCCGTACTCTTCACACTCCTTCAGCTTGGCTATTACCTTCTCCGGGACGGCAAAGTCCGCCCGGTAGCCTTCCCTGGAGAGATCGCTCATATCCTCCACATAAAAGAAGCCCATGCAGGTGTCCCGGGGCATCCTGCTGTCCGCGGGCAGGTAATAGGCCTTGCAGGAGCAGGGCTGAAGCCGCCCCACTCCCGCTCTCCGGAGCAGGGTGAGGATATTCTCATAGGGCATGATTCTTGGCCGCCCCTCCAGGGAGCCCTGGCAGGGAATCACCAACCCGTTAAAATAGCGGCAGAACCGGGCAAAGAGGTACTTCAGCGGCTTCCCCAGCAGCCGGTGCCGGGTGGCCCGCCCCCAGGCGAGGAAAAATTCCAGGGAGCGGACTTCCAGGAAGACCCCGAAGTAGCCGCCAAGGAGAGAATCGATTTCGTAGAGCAGGGTCTTGGTGCGGCGGCGCCTTTTCAGCTCTTCGAGAATAGCCCGCGCTTCTTCTCCATTATCTATCTCTTCCAGGCCCTGCGGCGGGGCTATCCCCCGGCGCCGCAGCTCCCTCGCGATTCTTGCCGGCCACCAGTTCGAATTGAGCAGCCAGAGCCTGTTCAACCCCTTCAAGAGCGGCGCCCGGGCCAAAAAGTGCTCCATGAAGGGCTCCCGGCACGATTTCAGGTCAGAAAAAGCCACAAGGGTCTCAACCAGAACGGGGGTGGGTATTTTTTTGAGGGGCACGGAGCGGCGGAAAGCAGCCCGGTGCTTGAGCTCCCAGCGCAGGGCTACCGCTGAAAAGAAGATGCAGATGAGGAAAAATACCAGGGTATATCCCAGGCGGCCTTTCTGCTTCAACTTTTGCTTCCCCCCGGATAGAAAAGCGTCTCGGCAAAAACTGGCGGCTGAATCGTATTTTCGGCGTATTGGCTGCCATATCCTGCCTGGGCCGGATGAGTCAAAGTCACCGTTTCCTCGACTCACTGCTCCAGAACCTTCCGCCATGGTATAATAATCCAGTAGGAATGATGCTCCGCTGGACGAACTGTCCTGGTTTTTGACAGGCGCTTCGGCACGTTCCCTGCGACCGGGGCGATCTTTTCTGGAAAAGGGAGCACAAAAGCGGCAAGTGATTGGACAGATTGATTAGACTCCAGGAGGTAGCAAGCCATGATTCAAAAAAGAAGAGGACTGCGTCAATGGGGCTTGGAAATATTCAGCCTGCCGCCGGGAACCCAAAATGCCATTACCGATGTCAAGGGGGTCGCGGTAGGGCACTGTACAATTATCAAGGGCGACGCGGTTAGGACCGGGGTTACCGCCATACTGCCCCACCAGGGCAATATCTTTAAAGATAAAGTTCCGGCAGCGGTTGAAGTGATCAACGGGTTTGGCAAGGCCGCCGGGTTAACACAGATAAACGAGCTGGGAGAGCTGGAAACGCCGATTATCCTGACCAATACTTTGAGCGTGGGTCTCGCCCTGGACGCCCTGGTGGAGTATAAATTGAAGCGCAACCCCGAAATCGGCCTGACCGGGCCGGCTGTTAACGGGGTGG
>JAAZHP010000181.1 GCA_012510625.1 Bacillota bacterium | reverse complement strand
TGGAAGCCCGCCCCTACGGCTATCCTGTCTTTCATGTTCATGCAGTCAGGGGTTTCAAGGTGCGGGTTGGGGCGGCTCATGAGCCGCCCCTACAAATCTGGCGCAGCAGAAGTGCCTCTAAAACAAACACGCGACCCTCTCTGATGTATTCCGGTGGATTACTCGTAGATGATTTCGTCTTCGGCGAAGGCTTCTTCGGCGTCGGCGGCAAAGTTGCGCGCCTGGCGGGCCTGCTTCTGCTGGAGGTACTCCCGGTACCACTCGTGGGCTACGATCATGGACATTACCTCGTTGCTGCCGGTCCAGATCGAGGCCAACCGGATGTCACGGCAGATCCGTTCTACCGGCAGGATGTTGGTGTAACCGATCCCGCCCAGCACCTGCATGGAATTGTGTACCACTTTCTGGCATGATTCCGTGACAAATTTCTTGGTTTCTGAAACCATCCGCCTGATGCGGCGCGGATTCACCTTGGCGTCCACGGCCCGCGCGGTGGCATAAACCATGGCCCGCGCGGCATCGAGCAGCATCGCCGCTTCGGCAACCTGGAAGCTCACTCCTTGGAAGCGATTGATCACCTGCCCGAAGGCTTTCCGCCGCGAGGTGTAAGAGGTGGCAATCTCCAGCGCCGGCCGGGCCGCCCCGATGGTCATCGCCGCGGTGCCGAGACGCTCGGGGATCATCATGGTGTTGAAAACATCATAGGCTCCGTTTACTCTGCCGATAACGTTTTCACGGGGCACCTTTACATCCCTGAAGAGCAGGCGAGCCGTCCCGCCGCCGCGGCAGCCCATTAACCCGTAGAGATATTTCGTCTCCACGCCCGGTCCGCGATCCACGATAAATGCGGTTATGCCCTCCTGGGGTCTAACATTTGGATCGGTTACGGCGTAGACCAGGAAAAAGTCCGCACCCTCGCCGCCGACGATAAAGCGCTTCTGGCCGTTGAGCAGGAAATAATCTCCTTTATCCTCCGCCCTGCTCCGGGAACCGAAGAAGTCTGAACCTCCCGTGGGTTCGGTGAGGCACTCTGCGGCAAAAAGCTCGCCTCGCAGCAGCGGCTTCACATATTTCTCTTTTTGCGCGTCGGTACCGTGCAGGATGATGGCATCGCAGACCAGCTCGGCCCCAACACCGAATACGCAGGCAAATTCATAACCGAGCGTACCCACCTCCTCCAGGGCCATGCAGGTGGTTACCCAGTCCATCTCCCGGCCGCCCCATTTCTTGGGATATCGTATTCCGAATAAGGAGCGCCTGGCAGCCTCTTTTAGAAATTCCTTGGGGAATTTAATTTCGTCCCGGTCCATAGCCAGGATCATCTCCCGGGGCACCCATCTCACCAGGTCCCGGACCTCTTCCTTAATTTTCAGCTGTTCTTCTGTAAGCAGGTAATCAAACATCTTCCCGCCCCTTTCGGTTTATCTGGTCTTATATTAACACAATTATGCTAATATTTCTTCCCTTTTAAAAAGGGCCGGGTGTTACGGCCTGTGATATGGTGACCCTGTAGGCGGTCTGAAATAATGTTACCATTATGGGATGAGCATTTTCTTGAAGCCAAAGGAAGCCAGGAGAGTAAACGTGTGGAACAGCTGCGAAAAGATCAGAAAAAAATAGCTGTCCCGTTGCCTACCGCGTAGAGATAGACAGGTGTTGGGGCAGCTCCATCAGTTCGGTCAGCAATTTACTAAAAAGGTTAGACGTTATGACAGGCCACGAAATGCCCCTTTTCCAGTTCCCGCAGCTCGGGTTCCTGTTCGTGGCATATTGGAAGAACCCGGTTGCAGCGGGTATGGAAATAGCATCCCGGCGGCGGGTTTACGGGACTTGGCAGGTCGCCTTCAAGGAGAATCCGCTTGCGCTGCCGTTCCACGTCGGGATCGGCTATGGGCACTGCCGAAAGAAGAGCCCTGGAGTAAGGATGAAGCGGATTGTGATACAGCACCTCACTGTCAACCAGCTCCACAATTTTCCCCAGGTACATAACCGCGACCCGATCGGATATATGCTTCACCATCGCCAGATCATGCGCGATAATCAGGTAAGTTAAATTCAACTCTTCCTGAAGCTCTTCCAGCATGTTGATTATTTGGGCCTGAATAGAGACGTCCACGGCTGAAACCGGTTCGTCACAGACAATCAGCTCCGGTTCTACCGCCAGGGCCCTGGCGATGCCGATACGCTGGCGCTGGCCGCCGCTGAATTCATGGGGGTAACGGTTGGCATGTTCGGGGTTAAGCCCGACCATGTTCAGCAGCTCATTAACCCTTTCCATCCGCTCATTTTTCCCCATTCCGGGGTGGTGAATGAGCAGCGGTTCCATGATAATATCACCAACAGTCATCCGCGGATTCAATGAAGCATAGGGATCTTGAAATATCATCTGCATTTGCCGCCTGTAAACCAAGCGCTCTGAGGGCTTGGCCCGGGCCAGGTTGACCCCCTTGTATGCGACCCAGCCGGCGGTAGGCTGGTAGAGGCCGATCACGGTGCGTCCTACAGTAGTTTTTCCACAGCCGCTCTCGCCAACCAGTCCCAGGGTCTCCCCGGCCTGAATGGAGAAAGAGACTCCGTCAACCGCTCTCAGCCAATTGCCGGTTTTACCAAAATAGGCGCTCTGCTGCTGAAAATATTTCTTCATTTTGTTTACCTTCAAGATCGGTGTCTGGGCCGAGGTTGGGACCATGATCAGGAGACCTCCTTTTTAAACTCTACCTTTGGGGCCTGGGGATGGTTAAGCCAGCACCTGACTTTTCCGCCGTTAAAATACGGCGGCATTTCCCGGGCGCAGATACCCATGGCATAATCACACCGCGGCATGAACGGACAGCTGGTAAAGTCCTGCAGCAAATCGGGAGGCTGCCCCCAGATTGGAGTCAGTTTCTGCCCCTTCGCCGCATCCAGCCGGGGTACAGATTTCAACAGCCCCCAGGTGTAAGGATGCGACGGCTTTTTTAGCACCGCGTCGAGAGTTCCGCACTCGACAATTTGCCCCGCATACATAACCAGAATGCGATCCGCCTGCCCCGCTACTACCCCCAAATCATGGGTGATTAAAATAACTGCAGTCTGGAAACGATCCTTTAATTCTTTGAGCAGCTCCAGGATTTGCGCCTGCACGGTTACATCGAGAGCGGTGGTGGGCTCGTCGGCAATAATCAGTTTCGGTTCGCAGGCCAGAGCCATGGCAATCATCACCCGCTGCCGCATCCCCCCGCTGAACTGGTGGGGGTACTGTTTCAAGCGTATTTCCGGTTCCGGTATGCCGACCAGGTGAAAGAGCTCCACTGCGCGTTTCATGGCCTGTTCCCGGGTCATGCCCTTGTGCAGGCGGAGATTTTCGGTAACCTGTGTGGCAATGGATAAAACCGGGTTCAGGTAGGTCATCGGATCCTGGAAGATCATGCCAATGCTGTTGCCCCTGATCTTTTGCATTTCCCGTTCGTTTTTATTTAATATATTGTCTCCATTAAATATAATCTCGCCGTTGGTAATCTTGCCGGGAGGCGAAGGAATGAGCTGCAAAATCGATTGGGCGGTGACACTCTTGCCGCAGCCCGATTCGCCCACAAGTGCCACCACCTCGCCCGGATCAACCTCGAAACTGACCCCCCGCACAGCCTTGACCATTCCGGCGTAGGTGCTGAACTCAACTTCAAGATTTTTTACTTCCAACAGGTGTTCCACAAAAGAGACCTCCTACTTTCGCATCTTCGGATCCAGGGCGTCACGCAAACCGTCGCCCAGGAAATTAAAGGCCAGCAAAGTGATGCAGATGGCCGCGGCGGGGAAAAAGAGAAGATGAGGATATGATTTCAGGCTGACCAGCGCGTCTGAAGCGAGCGTGCCCCAGCTGGCCCGCGGAGCAGATACACCCAGGCCGATAAAACTGAGGAAAGCTTCCGTAAATATGGCCTCAGGTATGGCCAGGGTAGCGGTAACGATAACCGGGCCCATGCAGTTGGGAATCAGGTGCCGCAGCAGGATCCGGGTTCGCGAAGCTCCAATGGTATGCGCAGCCAGGATAAATTCCTGCTCTTTAAGGCTTAAAATTTGCCCCCGCACAATCCTGGCCATGGGGAGCCAATAAACCAGCCCCAGGGCTATATACATGGCGATGAGCCCCGTGTTTTCGGGCATGATCTCTTTCAGGTAAACCATCATCAGGATCACCCAGAGCAGAAAGGGGATGCTGTACATAATGTCGACAAAGCGCATCATCACGTTATCCACCCAGCCGCCGGCAAAACCGGAGATGCCGCCGTAAAGCACCCCGAGAAGCGCCACCACTGCGGCCACAAAACCGATGGAAAGAGAGATCCTGGCGCCGTGCAATACCCTGGTAAAAAGATCCCGCCCCAGGCCGTCAGTGCCGAACCAGTGATCCGCGCTGGGCCCCTGGTTCTTCCTGGCAAAATCCTGTTCGGAATAGGTATAGGGCGAAAATATAGGACCGAAGATAGCCAGGAGCAAAATCAAGATAATTAGAACCAGGCTTCCCATGGCCACCGGGTTTTTCTTCAACCTTCGCCAGGCGTCCTGCCAGTAAGTCGTGCTGGGCCGGACCAGCTCAACCTGGAATTCTCGTTTCTGCAGCGGTTTAAACAAATCCCTTGATAGAGCCATCTTATACCTGTTCCTTTCTAGCGCCAAGCTTGATGCGCGGATCAAGCAGGGGATAAAGCAGATCGACCAGCAGGTTCATAAATATTAAAAGAATACAATAAAACACGGTCACGCCGAGAATGACTGTATAATCGCGGTTGTAAATGCTGGTTACATAATGCTTTCCCAGGCCGGGTACGGCAAAAATATTCTCCACCACGAAACTGCCGGTTAAAATACCCGCCACGAGCGGACCCAGATAAGTGACTACCGGGATTATGGCATTCTTAATCCCATGCACCCAGAGGATGCGTATCCGGGAAAGCCCTTTGGCTACGGCGGTTTTCATATAGTCCTGGCCCAGGACCTCGAGCATGCTCGAGCGAGTCAACCGGGCAATGTATGCCGTCGGCAACCCCGCCAGGGCAATGGCCGGCATGATCACATGCTGGGGCGAACCCCACGTGGCCGAAGGAAGCAGGCCCCACTTGTACGAGAGAAAATACATCAGCATAGTTCCGATAACAAAGCTGGGCATGGCGATGCCTATGGTGCTGAAAAACATAACCACGTAATCCGGAGGCTTATTCTGATTCAATGCGGCCATGATACCGGCCGGTATCCCCAGCAGCAGCGCAATCAAAATAGATACGCTTCCCAGCTGCACGGAGACAGGGAATCTCTCCCTGATGATATCGTTCACCGTCATGCCGCGATACTTATACGAAGGGCCTAGGTCGCCCCTGACCAGGTGAGAAAGATAATCAATATACTGAATGTGCAGCGGCTGATCCAGTTTATACCTGGCCTCAATGTTTTTCTTGACTGCCTCCGGAAGCGCTTTCTCACGCTGAAAGGGGCCGCCGGGTATAATATGCATGAATAAAAAAGTAACCGTAACCACAACCAACAGAGCAACCAGGGCATATAACAACCGCCGTAATAAATAGTTAAACAATTCCTTCTGCGCCCCCTTTATCTAAACCGGAGAACGGACCATTTGCCCGGCGGAAGCGCTGCCAACCGGCCGGGGCAGGTCCGTTCTCCTTGTCTGAAGAGGAATGCCGTCATTTTGCCCGTTTTTCCGGCATACCTCTCACATCACTTAATGAAATTCTCAAAACAGCCTCCTACTCTTCAAGGTAAGCCGTTTTGAAGTCAAGCCCGCCGGTGGTCAGGTAGAGATAGCCTTTCAGATTACTGCTCACCATCATGGGACTGGTGTAATAGTAAATCGGCATGATGGGCATATCTCTCATCAGGATCTCTTCCTGCTCGTGCATTAGCGGCATCCGGTCCGCCGGATCGGCCAGCGTAACCAGTTCGCTTATGATCTCGTCGTAGCGGGGATCGCCCCAGTTGGTGTTGTTGTTGCCGCTTCCTGTTTTCCACATGTCGAGGAAGGTATTCGGCTCAACGTAGTCCCCAATCCAACCGGCCCGGGCTACGTCAAAGTCACCTTCATCGCGGGAGGTGAGGTAGACGCCCCACTCTTCGTTGCGCAGGGTGATACCGGTGATACCCAGATTCTTCTCCCACATCTCCATGATCGCTTCGGCGATAATCTTGTGCATTTCATGAGTGTTGTAAAGGATTTCAAAGGCAGGGAAGCCTTCGCCATCCTCGTAGCCGGCTTCGGCAAGCAGCTGCTTCGCCTTTTCAATATCTTCCTCGAAGAAGTCACCGCCTACTTCACGGAAATCGGAACCTTCTTCCACGTCGGCGACACCGGGAGGCACAAAGGCATAGGCGGGCATTTCGCCGCCCTGGGTCACTTCCTCAACCAGGGCCTTGCGGTCAATAGCCATGGTCAGGGCTCTGCGCACTCTGACATCGTCAAAGGGCTCCTGTTCACAGTTGAAGATGTAGTAGTAGGTGCCCAGGTAGGGGAAGATATGCAGTTCGTCGGGCCTTTCCTCTCTCAACCGGGGGATTTCCGCGCCGGGTACCGTATGGGTCATATGAATTTCCCCGTTTTCAAACATGGTCAACTCGGTATTGATATCTTCAACGGTGAAAAAGACGAGCCGGTCCAGCTTCACCGATTCGGCATCCCAGTAGTTCTCGTTGGGAACATACTCCAGGCGGCCCTGTTCTCTCTTTTCCAGTTTGAAGGGGCCGTTGACAATCGTTGTTTCAGGCTTCAGATGCCAGCCCTCGTTGTCAGCCTTCACCGTTTCCTGGTGCAGAGGATAGTAGGTCGGGAAAGCGGTCAGGTCCAGGAAATAGGGTGCGCCAGATACCAGCTTCACCTTCAGCGTTTTTTCGTCTACTGCAGTAATCCCCACATCGTCGGGGCTGCCTTCACCCTCGTAGCAGGCGGTCGCTCCCTCGATGAGGTCAAACATGTAGCTGTAATCTGCAGCCAGTTCCGGATCGATGCATCTCTTCCAGGCAAATTCAAAATCGTAGGCGGTCAGCGGATCGCCATTTGACCACTTGAGGCCGTCACGCAGATAGAAGGTATACTCGGTTTGATCCTCGCTAACATCCCATCTCTCCGCGCAGGCCGGCTGCGGCTTGCAATCCGCATCCAGGCGGGTCAAACC
>JAAZHP010000180.1 GCA_012510625.1 Bacillota bacterium | reverse complement strand
TAAATGGCCCTTTTAACCGTGGGCTGAGATTAGAGTGCGACTACGGTTAAAAGGGCCAAATTTCACATTGCAAGCGAAAGTAAAAATAGTATGGCAGTTAGACTATTCCGGAATGGCCATACCCTTGCTCCCTTGCGGGCTCTGCTTGGCTTCCGGATAATAGCGGTCCATGAACTCGCGCATGATGCAAACCTGCATTGCCATGGCCTTGCCCTCGGCAGCCCGGGTAATCTCTCCGTGCCCGCCGATGGCGCTGTTGCCCGATTTCAGGTTGATGGGAGAGCCGACCCGCACCATTTCGGGAGCCTCGTAGAAGCGGATAAATCCACCCGACGCCGGCGGGTTGTCGGTGTGCACATCCAGCGGCACGTCAACCGCCGCCCGCAGGGCCGCCACCATCGGCAGGGTCATGTCGCGGACAGGGTTGATTGAGTTTGCCCCGAGCTTCTCCAGCAATTTAAAGCTGGCCGGGTTTCCATGACCGCAGTGCGCCGATACCTTGAAGTGCATGTTCTGGGGCAGTTTGCCCGCAGCGCGCATTTCATTTAACACCCAGAGCAAACCTTCGTCGTAAACCAACACGCCCCGCACACCCAGCTCGGCCACGCGCAGGACATCTTCCACTGCCCTGACTATCTGCTCCATGCCCCGCAGACGGTAGCCAATGCGAACACCCTGTGAGGAAAGCCTGGTCGCGCTGGTGTCATAAGTAGCTCTCGGGCCTACTGAAAGGTTCAGCTCCACGCCCTTGTCCTTGCAGATGGCCACATACTCTTTCAACTCCCGGCTAGTATGCCTGAAAGCGCCGTAAGTCTCATCTACGCGGTTAACAAAGACTCCCTCTTTTTCCGCCGTCTCCAGAAGCGTCTTCAGGGCCTCGGCAGAGTTGACCGTCGGTACCTCGAGGCGGTAATGGCAGCCGTCTGGGAAGGTCTTGCCGGACGTGGGCAGTTCATACCCATCTCCGGAGGGAAGGCCCAGACTGGCTAAAAATTCTCTTGTGCTTTTGAACAGCAATTGGAACACCTTCCTTTTATTAATATTGTGCGCTTCCATATTTAAGTATTGCAATTTATGTGCCAACCTTTAAAGCTAGAGCAAAGAACTCTCTCTCTTCTGTTCCAGGGAAGAGTATTTCAATTTGAAACGGGCACCTTTCATTTATAAAAGCCGGTTTGGAATACCTATTCCTCTTCCTCTTCGTGCTCTTCTATGGCCTCCTGGGGACAAAGGCTGGCGCAAATACCGCACCGGGCGCACTTTTCAGGATCGATGAATGCTACATCTTCTTCCGTTATCGAGATAGCTTCTTCAGAACAGCTATCCATGCAGGCTCCGCAGCCGATGCAAATATCTTTATTTACCTTGTAATAGGCCATGATCATACCTCCGGATTATTTTCGATGTGCCTTTAAGGGAGGCGCATAGGCCCAGACCAGCTTCAAGGGCACGTCTCCTGTATTGATAATGGTATGCTTCACGCCAGGCGGAGAATAAATAGCCGAACCGGCTTTTAAGGGGTATTCCTCGTCACCCATAATCAGCTTTCCTTCTCCCTGGATGATGAACATGGCTTCTTCTTCATCCTCATGGCAGTGAAGTGGGATGCAGCTGCCTACTTCAGTTGTATTCATACCCATGGAGATCCGGGTGGCGCCGGTGGTATGCTCGGAAATCAAAATCTTGGATACCCGGGGCGGATCTCTCCTTTCCCCTGCTATTTCGCTTTCATGAACGACTACTTTACGCATTTCACAAATGCCTCCCCATGTGATAATTGGATTTTAGCCTCCCTGTAAATAAGGAGCCAGCAAAACACGATCGCCGTCCTGGAGAACATGGGTAAGATCGCGGACCCTGCGGTTAACCACTACCAGGCCGATCTCCTCCGGATCAATCTTCATAATCTTCAGAAGCTCGCTCACCGGCAAAGGTTCCTCGCAAGACAGCTTTCTGAAGCGATCTTTTTCTCCAGCCAGCAATCCATGTAATTCAACCGAGATGTTTATAATGGCTGCCCCTCCATCAATCAAAGTCATAGACGCGAGCCATCTCCTGCGGCTCCATGTCAAAAACAGTGTTGTGGGGTGGGAGAGGCTCCTGGGTAAAGATCTCGGGTAAGCGATCATACTCGGGGCCAAAGCCCTCCCTGCGGTTGAAAGAGCACTCCAATTTCAGGAGATCCTCGCCTATTTTCCACAACCCGCTGCTGTCCATGTCCCAGCCGTACAGCGAATTGAGCAGGTCCACCATTATATCCGGATCGGCCAGCAGCGGCGGACGCGCAAAGATACAGAAGCCCAGGGTGTCGAGGACCGCCGCCCGCAGCTGCAATTTCCGGGAAAGCGCCACCTGGCCATCGGTTTTCAGGGGATCGGTGGTGGCACGGTCGCCAAAAGCATTGCCCGCGGTGTGGTCCGCTCCCATGGCTGAAGTGGAGTAGGTTACGCCGTTCCCTTTCAGGGCCCGGGGATCGTAACCCGGAAAAGCCTGCCCCTTGCTCACGGGAATACGCTTAACCCCCAGCACCTGTCCGGTGATCAGCGCTCCGTTGCCGATCACCCTGCCCAGCGGGGTGGCTTCACGCACCTCCTCCAGCAGCTTCAAGGTCCCTGCCAGGTCTCCGAAGGGAAGCACCCCCCCGTCCATGGCTACCCCCAGCGCGGCACCCATCTCGATAGTGTCGGCTCCAATATCGTTGCACACATAGTTCAGCCGGGCAATATCATCGAGGCTGGAGAAGCCGCAATTCGAACCCATCAACGCCAGGGTCTCGTATTGCAGGTTGGCCACGACGGCTTTCCCATCCGGGCCGGGTATAATGTTGCTGCAGCAGATTACGCAGCCGGGCATGCAGCGCTTGCCCGAGCAGCCTTCTCCGCCGCGCTCCCGGATCAAGTCGCGCAGCGCTTCGCCGGATATGGATTCCACTTCTTCAAAACTGCCCTGGCTGAAGTTGCGGGTGGGCAGGCAGCCGATCTCGCTGACCACTTTCGTGATCGCCGTGGTGCCAA
This sequence comes from Bacillota bacterium, assembly GCA_012510625.1. Taxonomy (GTDB): domain Bacteria; phylum Bacillota; class Dethiobacteria; order DTU022; family DTU022; genus JAAZIN01. Next base: position 1,935 of record JAAZHP010000180.1, on the reverse strand, counting down.
ATTCGCGGAAAGTCTTGCCCGTTTTCGGGTTTTCCAGCAGCAGCCGGTTTAACTTGCGCGAAGTCTCGATAAACCTGCTCCTGTCAGCGGGGATACGCTGCATCCCCCTGGGGGACTCGATGACCACTGCCAGCAAGCCCTTTGAGCCCATGACCGCTCCCAGCCCTCCCCGGGCGGCGAAGCGAGGGTTAAACTCGGGATCGCTGACCACGACGGCAGCGGAACGCATTTTGTTCATGCCTGCAGGCCCGGCACAAATTACCGATATGGAATCGCCATACTTTTCCCGCAGCTGCGTCATCAGGGCATAGATGCCCTTTACCTCAAAATCAACTTTCACCAATTGATAATCTTGGTTTTTGCCCAAGTAGAGAATATAATGGCGCCCTGCAGCGGCCTCTCCTTCAATAACCAGCGCCCGGATGCCGCTCCGGGCCAGGTAGCCACCCGCGGTGCCGCCGGCGTTGGCTTCCTTGATGCCCCCGGTCAAGGGGCTTTTCGCACCTACCGAAAGCCGGCTTGAACTGGAAGCGCCGGTCCCGCCCAGCAATCCGGGCGCCATGACCAGCTTGTTGTTTTTCCCTAAGGGGTCGCTTCCTGCCGGCACTTCATGATATACCAGAGACGAAGTAAGCCCCCTCCCTCCCAGGCCGGCATATTGAAGGGGAACCTTCTCCCTGGTGACCGACTCTGTGCTCATATTGACGCGGACTATATAATCCAAGCTATCGCCTCCCTAAAAAGATCGCGCTAATAATCAAGAGATATGGCCACGCCGTATTCCGCGGCCATTTTTTCCAATAAATCCACCTGTTCCCCAGTTAGCGGTATCCCCTTTTCCAGCCGCTCCCTGGTTAGGTTTTGTTCAATTTCTCCCGGGGCATATATTTTTTGCACGGCACCGGCCCGCGGCGCTTCATGGAGCCTGGCAATGTAGTCGGATACACTTCCCTTAAAAGTCTCCGCCTCCATGAAGGCCTCGATTTTGATCGCCATGAGCAGATGGCCGGCATTAACGGGGCCGCTGTAATCATTAAGCTGCTTAACGGCAACGCTGTAGCCTCCTCCCGTAAGCATGCCCGCCATCAGGTCGATGAGCACGGCCAGGGCGTATCCCTTGGCCCCTCCCATGGGTAAAATGCTGCCCTGCAAGGCCTTGGCCGGATCTGTGGTGGGATTGCCCTCTTCATCCAGGGCCCAGCCTGCGGGCAGCTCAACGCCCTGCGCGGCGCAAAGCCTGATCTTCCCCCGGGCGGTGATCGAACTGGCCATGTCTACAACAATACTATCGTCCCCCTGCCCGGGAATAGCCACGGCCATGGGATTGGTGCCCAAAAAAGCTTTTCTGCCGCCAAAGGGGGCCATGGCCGGACTGGCATTTGTTAAAACGATGCCGATCATATCATGCGGCAGCGCCTGCATGGCATAATAGGCGGCTACGCCAAAGTGGTTGCTGTTGCGCACCCCCACCAGGCCGGCGCCGGTTTGTCCGGCAATATCAATGGCTTTTTCCATGGCTTTGCAGGCGGCAACCTGCCCCAATCCGTTGTCGGCGTCCATAACCGTCACGGAACCATATTTGGGATAATATTTAAACTCCGGGCGGGCATTGATCAATCCCGTGCGGATCCGCTTCAAGTAGGCCGGCAGCCGCGCAATGCCGTGAGAGCTTATGCCTCTCAACTCCGCGCAAACTGTTACGTCAGACGTTGTTTCCGCATCTTTCGGATTAATCGAAACAGCCTGCAGCAAACTATTGCAGATCTCCTTTAGCGCCTTGTGTTGAATTAAAACTGCGGCTTCCTGCATCAAAGAACCTCCTCGTTCGCCGGGACAAGTTTAAAGGCGGAGGCCGGCTTCCGGTGATATATAACATATCGCAGCCTGCCGCTGCAAAGGCCGGTATATTCCGGAGAAAAAGTGTCAGGCTGCGGT
>JAAZHP010000019.1 GCA_012510625.1 Bacillota bacterium | reverse complement strand
TTGAAGCGCCCGGTGAAGAAGCGCAGCACCGGCGGTTCATAGACCCACTGCAACCCCTTAATTTCGCTGCGCCGCTCGTATACTCCGGCAATGGCCTCGGCGGCATATCCCAGGTGCGATGCGGTATAAACCCGCCGCGGAATTGTCAGGCGGACCAGCTCCAGCCTGGGGCAGTAATCCCGGCCATCTTTGTCCCTGCCGGCCGAGACGATCCCTCTTTCCATGCTGCGCACGCCCGAATACTCGTAGATGGCCGCCGCCAGCGCCTGCGCAGGCAGCTTATCCTGGGAAAGATGCGGCAGGAAAGCCTTGGCATCCAAAAAAACGGCATGGCCGCCCACCGGCTTGACAATGGGCACTCCCAGCTCGTTCAGCCTGGCTCCAAAAGAAGCAACCTGCTCCACCCGGTGGCGGATATAAGCGTAATCCATGGACTCGCGCAGCCCCCGGGCAAAGGCTTCCATATCCCGCCCGGTCATGCCGCCGTAACTGGGCATCCCTTCAAAGAGAACCACCATCGCGGCAGCCTGCCGGTAAAGCTCTTCGTCATTGAGAGCCAAAAAGCCGCCCATGTTGACGATGCCGTCCTTTTTGCCGCTCATCGTGCAGCCGTCGGCGTAGCTGAACATCTCCCTGACAATTTGGGCAATGCTTTTATCATGGTAACCCGCTTCGCGCTCTTTGATAAAGTAAGCATTCTCTACACAGCGTGTCGCATCAAGAATCACCTTAATGCTGTGCTTTTCAGACAGGTGTTTGACTTCGCGCAAGTTTTGCATACTCACCGGCTGCCCGCCGGCCATGTTCACGGTAACAGCCACCGAGATGTAGGGGATCTTCGCCGCACCGACCCGATCGATAAGCGCCGCATATTTTTCCAGGTCCACGTTGCCTTTGAAAGGGACATCTTCCCGCTGCGGATCGTGGGCCTCGTCGATGATAACGTCGACGAAAGTGCCCCCGTTCAACTCCTGGTGCGCCCGGGTGGTGGTAAAGTACATGTTGCCCGGGATATACATCCCCTGCCTGATTAATATCCTCGAGATCAGGTTTTCGGCGCCGCGGCCCTGGTGGGTGGGGACGACATATTTAAATCCAAAGAGCTCCTGCACTGCCGCTTCGAGGTGAAACCAGTTATCGCTCCCCGCGTAGGCTTCATCCCCAAGCATCAGCCCGGCCCACTGCTTGTCGCTCATGGCATTTGTGCCGCTGTCGGTAAGCAGGTCTATATAGACATCCCGCGACTTCAACAGGAAGGTATTGAAGCCCGCTTCCTCGATCCGCCGGGCCCGCTCTTCAGCCGGCAGCAGGGTGATGGGCTCAACCACTTTGATTTTGTATGGTTCCGGTAGTATAGGATTCATGTTACTGACGACTCCTTTAATCGTGTTAATCTCTATTAGTATACGCGTTGAGAAGGAGGCATGAACGAACCGGCAAATTTTCCTTGCCGCCCACCTGGCTCTTTTCCCGTATCACTAAGGCATAGAAAGATACTTAGCGCGGCTTCAAAGTGGGAAAAAGAATGACATCGCGAATGGAGGGGCTGTCGGTCAGGAACATTACGATGCGGTCTATCCCGATGCCCAGGCCCCCTGCCGGCGGCATCCCGTATTCAAGAGCGGTAACAAAATCCTCATCCATCGCGTGGGCCTCTTCATCGCCCGCTTCCCGGCGAGCCAGTTGACGCTCAAATCTCTCCCGCTGATCAATGGGATCGTTTAGCTCGGTAAAGGCGTTGGCCACCTCTTTGCCGGCGATAAAAGCTTCAAAGCGGTAGGTTAGCCGCGGATCCGATTCTATTTTTTTGGCCAGCGGCGAAACGTCAATGGGATAATCAAGGATGAATATGGGCTGGCGCAGCTGCTCTTCGCAGTAAGTTTCAAAAAAGAGGTTGAGAATTTCACCCCAGCTGCTTTCACCCTCCAGCTCCAACCCGGCTTCGCGGGCCGCCTCCAGGGCGCCGGCATCATCATCGATTTTTGAAAAATCTACGCCGGCATACTTGCGCACAATATTGATCATCGTCTCACGGGCCCAGGGAGGAGTCAGGTCAAAGGTCTCTCCCTGGAATGTAGCTTCGCTTTTTCCGAATACCCGCATGGCGCACTGGTAAATCAGGTTCTCAGTGATATACATCATATCTTCATAGTCGGCATAATTCTGGTAGATCTCAACGGAGGTAAATTCGGGATTATGGAAAGGTGAGATCCCTTCATTGCGAAAGATCCGTCCGATCTCGTAGACCTTGTCCAATCCCCCTACAAGAAGGCGCTTTAGATGAAGCTCAGTAGCAATGCGCAGGTAGAGTTTAATGTCGAGAGCGTTGTGATATGTAATGAAAGGACGGGCCAGGGCGCCCCCGGCGATAGTCTGCATGATGGGTGTCTCCATCTCCAGAAAGCCCCATTCGTTCAGCACATCACGCATGGTTTGAATAATTCTGCTGCGGGCGATGAAGGTTGTCCTGACTTTTTCATTGACAATGAGATCCACATAGCGCTGGCGGTACCGCATCTCGATATCCTTTAGTCCGTGCCATTTTTCGGGCAGCGGCCGCAACGATTTCGTCAGGAGGCGATATTCGTGCACCGCCACCGTGATCTCGCCCTTTTTGGTTCTAAAAACCGGTCCCTCGACAGCGATAATATCTCCGATATCAAAAAGCTCGATGAGGCTGTATTTCTCCTCACCCAGCTGGTCCAAACGGAAATAGATCTGTATCCTTCCTTTATAATCCTGCAAGTCGGCAAAAGTAGCCTTGCCGTGCGTGCGGATACCGGTTAGCCTACCAGTAAGCGAAACCGCTTTGTTTTCCAGTTCATCAAATTGATCGACCACATCTGCCGAGTAGTGGCTGGGGGCATATTTCTTTCCGAAGGGATCGATACCTCTCTCTTTCAGTTGGTGCATCTTCTGGCGCCGGGCCTTCATCAGTTCATTAAGTTGATCCTGTTCCATTTATATACCTCCAAAAAATCTAACTAATTTCGAGGATCTTGTATTTAAAAGATCCTGCCGGAACTTTCACCTCGACTTCTTCACCGCTCTTCAGCCCCAATATGGCCCTGCCTACGGGCGATTCGTTTGAGATCTTGTTTTCAACAGGATCAGCCTCGGCAGAGCCGACAATGGTATAGGTGTATTCACGGTTCGTATCAAGATCTTTGAGCTTGACTGTTGAACCGACCGATACAAAATTATTGTTGCTGTCGCCTTTTTCAAGAATCCGGGCCCGGCGCAATATCTTTTCCAGGGTAATAATTCTGCCTTCAACAAAAGCCTGTTCGTTCTTGGCATCTTCATACTCCGAATTGTCGGTGATGTCGCCGAAGGTAATTGCTTCCTTGATCCGGGCGGCAATCTCTTTACGTTTGACCGATTTAAGAAAAAAAAGCTCCTTTTCCAATTTCTCAAGTCCGCCCCTGGTTAAAAGGACCTCTTCATTGGCCATGTAATGATTCTCCCCTTCAGAGAAAATTTAACCTGAAAGAACATTACAATACTATGAACTTATCCCGGGGCATATGCTTTTGGCGGCAAAATAAAAAACGGAACCGCCTTGAACTCATAAATCGAGTGCCAAGTGCTCCTTGACACTGAGCGCATAGCCCTAAATTGTTCCGTAATGATATAATCATAAATTGTAAAAGTATTATAAATGGGCGTACCATGATTGTCAAGTAAAGGCAGTAAGTAATGTGATCGGACAGTGATATTGTCACCCT
>JAAZHP010000179.1 GCA_012510625.1 Bacillota bacterium | reverse complement strand
TCTCACCTCTTTTTTCCTGCCTCTATTATCATGTCTCCTGCCTCCTGAATAGCTTCCCTTCCATCCGGTAAAAATAAAATGCCTAAAATCACAGCCAAGGGAGGTTTATCAATGCGGGCAACTATGCGCAATGTGGGCAAGGCCGAGTTCATGTCGCTGTTTCAGCAGTACCAGGCAGAATCTCTCTGCAGCAAAAAGCTGCAGATGTATTCCGCTCAAGTCCAGGATCCGCGGCTGCGCAACTTGATTAATGAATTCAACACCCAGTGCCAGCAGCGCGCTCAATGGCTCTCATCCACACTGAGCGAAGCCGGAGGCACCCCGTACATCACTTCATAATAAGGAGGCAGCTCGATGGCACATCAATTGACCGATAAGGATATTGCCGGCGACATTCTATCAGGTTTTAAGTTCAACGCCGCCGGCTATTTGCATGCGGTAATGGAGGCGCAGGATCCAAGCATCCGCCAGGCTTTTTTTGATTACCAAAACCAGTGTATTGCTTCGCAGGAAAAGATCTTCCGCTACATGCAGGATCAAGGCTGGTACAAGGTTCCGATGAACCAGGAAACCATGGGCTAGAACCATAGACTGTTGCCCATCAAGACGGCCTCTCTTTCCAGGGGGCCGTCTTGCTGATCCGGGGCTTCGTTCATGTTATAATTCTACGGGAGGCAGCTAAGGTAATGGAGACACTTCGCTTAAAAATGGCCGACTATATCATCATCGCCGTCCTGATCCTGGCCGGGTGCGCCGGCTTGTGGCTGAATCTGCAGCAAAGCGGCGCTTCGCCGCAGAAATATCTAACCATCTATGTGGATAATGAGCTGGTTGCCGAGCTATCATTTGCCCCCGATGATCATTTTTCCTATTCTTTTCCCTATGCACGGGGGCGGCACAGCGCGGTCCTGGAGATCGAAGGCGGCAGGGCCAGATTGCTCCCCTTGCCGGAAGAGCTCTGCCCAAAGGGTATATGCTCCCATACCGGGTGGATCAGCCGCTCTTATGAAAGCATTGTCTGCCTGCCCAACCGGATCATGATTGTTTTTTCGCACACGCCGCCGGAAGAAGGCGGTAATATTGACGGCATCACTTATTAGCTGCCAACCTGGTTGCGCCCTGCCTTTTGTTGACAAAGAAAATGGGTGTCAGTATAATTGTTTTAGTTTTGCAAAGGATGGAAGGAAAATGAGGATTTTTCTGCCCGGGGTGAAACAAAAAAAAGGCGAAGCCTGCAAATACAGTTTTCAAGGCAAGATTAAGGATTATTTTGATGCCGAAGCGGATGATGAAAGCAGCTTTGTCCTGGAAGTGACCGTGCGCAGCATCGGCGATAAAATCATGGTAGAGGGAGATTTTCAAGCGGAGATCGAGGCAAACTGCTGCCGTTGCCTGCGGACTTTTAAGCAGCGGATAAACTCGGATTTTAGCGAGGTATTCACGCAAACGCCTCTTCTGGATAAAAAGAGCACTCCTGAAGATCTGGCTCTGGAGACGGCGAATCAGCTTACAGTGAGCGGCGACTTTCTTTACCTGAACGAATATTTGCGCCAGCTCTTTTTTCTCAGCCAGGTGTATAATCCGCTATGCAAGCCGGATTGCCGGGGTCTATGCGCCGGCTGCGGCGCCGATTTAAACCGCAACGCCTGTTCTTGCGAGAAGGAAGCCCAGATCGATCTCCGTTTGCTAAAGCTAAAAGATTTTCAATCGGGCAACCAAGCCTGATACCATAGGGAGGTAGATTCATGGCTGTTCCAAAGAGAAGGACTTCTCGAGCCAAGCGGGATCAGAGGCGGAGTCATTGGAAGCTGAAGGCGCCGCATCTGGTTCCCTGCCCTCAGTGCTACGAGCTAAAACCGGCTCACCGGGTTTGCTTGAAGTGCGGCTATTATAAAAACCGCGAGGCCATTAAGGTCGAGTAAACGGATTTCTTATGCGCTGGCGTCCCTTTTTTTAACAAAGGGGCGTATTTCTTTTGTGATTGCAGCTTTTGGAAGGGGTCCTAAATATGGTCAGGCTGGCTGTAGATGCCATGGGGGGCGACCATGCGCCGCAGGAAATAGTCTGCGGAGCCGTAGCGGCCCTGCGGGCCCGGGCAGACTTAAAACTTTTACTGGTCGGCCGCCGGAAGCAGGTTGAAGAAGCCCTCACCGGACTGGCCTACCCGGAAGAGCGGCTGGAGCTTGTTCATGCCGATGAGGTTATCCAGGGCAGCGATGATCCGGGCCTGTCTATCAGGC
>JAAZHP010000178.1 GCA_012510625.1 Bacillota bacterium | reverse complement strand
TGCGCCAATCCCGCATTGGATAAACAAGATGTAATCGCCGCCGTCAACGTGGTCTTGCCATGGTCCACATGACCAATGGTCCCAATGTTCACGTGGGGCTTGGTCCGCTCATACTTTTTCTTAGCCACTTCGGCACCTCCTCATTAGGTAAAAAGAAAGTCCGTGATTCCAGAATTCACCTTTACCCTATTATGCCACATTTGCAAAAAAATAAAGAAATGGTGGCGGCGCAGGGACTCGAACCCCGGACACTGCGGGTATGAACCGCATGCTCTAGCCAGCTGAGCTACGCCGCCGTGGAGCTCACGACCGGATTCGAACCGGTGACCTTATCCTTACCAAGGATACGCTCTGCCTCCTGAGCTACGTGAGCAATATCTTATGTATATAAAGGAAACCGCAACTTCGCGATTTCCTATAAATGGTTGCGGGGGCAGGATTTGAACCTGCGACCTCCGGGTTATGAGCCCGACGAGCTACCTGACTGCTCCACCCCGCGTCGTCGCTGGAGCGGGTGATGGGAATCGAACCCACGCTACCAGCTTGGGAAGCTGGCGCTCTGCCATTGAGCTACACCCGCGCATAAGCACTTTACGATTATACACAGCTCTCCGTGAAATGTCAACTCTATATTCAGAACCGGATTCCTCTTAACCCTTTCTCACTTCCAGGTAGCGCTCCAGTTTCCGCTTCACCCGCTGCAAAGCGTTGTCGATGGATTTCACATGGCGCTCCAGATCTTCGGCAATTTCCTGGTAGGACTTCCCTTCCAGATAGAGAGTCAGCACTTTCCATTCCAGATCGCTTAAAATCTCGCCCATTTTATATTCAATATCGTTATATTCTTCCCGGTTGATCATCAACTCTTCGGGATCGGTGATCTTGGTACCGGATAGAACATCAAGCAGGGTCCGGTCTGAATCTTCATCATAGATCGGTTTGTTCAAAGACACATAGGAGTTGAGGGGAATATGCTTCTGCCGGGTGGCCGTTTTAATTGCCGTAATAATCTGCCGGGTGATGCAGAGCTCGGCAAAGGCCCGGAAAGATGAAAGCTTGTCCCCTCTGAAGTCACGAATAGCCTTATAAAGACCGATCATCCCTTCCTGGATGATATCCTCACGGTCGGCTCCGATGAGAAAATAAGATCTTGCCTTAGCTTTCACAAAATTCTTATACTTGTTAATTAAAAATTCAAGGGCGATGGAGTTTCCGTCTTTAGCCTCGCTGACAATATCCTCATCACTTTTAAACTCAAGCTCCAGATAAACATTACTGCTTCCTTTTGGCTCAGGGGCTAAAGAACTCACATCAATCGCCTCCGTCGGGCTATATTTATTTATGGAGGAACCTGCTCTGTTGATGGAGTAATTATAACGCAAAGATCCAGGCCGGTCAAGCCTTTCTCCGCCTGCTCCGGGATTTATGTCGAATAATGACAGCCGCTGCGTTAATCGCTCTCCGGCTTGCCAAGCCCCCACCCTTCTCTCTGGGCGGCCGCAGCATAAATAATCACCGCAGCCGCTACCGCGGCATTGAGAGAACCGCCCGGGCCGCGCATGGGAATGGAGATGATCCCGTCGCAGCTCTCCCGGAGAAGACGGGAGATTCCTTTTCCTTCCGAACCGATCACCAAAACAAAAGGAACGCGGTAATCGGCCCGGTAATAAGGCAGCGGGCCGTCGGCCGCTGTACCGTAAACCCAGAATCCCTCTTTTTTTAGCTGCCGCACCGCATCGACCAGGTTGACCACCCGCGCCACCGGCAGCCTTTCGGCGGCCCCCGCGGCCACCTTGCGTACGGCCGGCGTAATTTTGACACTGCGATCTTGCGGGATAATGATCCCGTCCATGCCCGCCGCTTCGGCGGTGCGCATCAGTGAACCTAGATTCTGCGGGTCCTGCAGATGATCGAGGAGAATTAAAAAGGGAGCGCCGGTGAGGGCATAAACTTTCTCCAGCAACTCCTCAATTTTAAGATATGGAAAAGGGCGGGCCTGGGCCGCCACGCCCTGGTGATTGCCGCCGTCTGTCAGCCTGTGCAGCTCACGGCGCGGGATCACTTCCAAGGGCAAGCCCTGGCTCCGCGCCTCCCGGCTGATCTGGTCAATAATTTCTCCTTTTTGACCGGCCGCCAGGTAGACCTGCTGCAGGCTTCCGCTGCGGAGCGCTTCGAGCACCGGCCGGCGCCCGATGACCAGATCATCCTTGCCGGGAAGCTCAGGCCTCCGCTTTATCTTCATCTTTAACTTTACCCTGCAGCCGCCCGCAGCTCATTTCCCCTTCGGGACAGTATTGATCAGTTTCACAGGGCGGGCCGGCATCCTTGAACAGATCCGGGGCTACTTTGCGCACTTCGGCAAGCATCATCCGGGCCAGGCGGCGGATTTCCCACTGGGCCCTGCGGCAGCATCGCACCCGGAAAAAATGGAGCAGGCTGCGCGCGTTCATGGTCACCACCAGCTTGGTCTCGCAGGCATTGGGCAAAATATAGCGCGCATCTTCACGCGGCACCGCCGCGCAAAGCTCGGCATAGCAGCGGCGGATTGACTCGATCTGCTTTTCGAAGATCTCTTTTGCCTTCGGACTTTTTTCAATGGAAGGAGGCATGATCCAGGTAAAACCCTTTTCATCAACATAACGCTGTGATTTCTGCGAGTAGGAGGCAATGCGGTGGCGGACAAGCTGGTGTGAAAGGGCCCGGCTGACCCCGTCAATGGCAAAGGTAAAGGAAACATGTTCCAGGGGAGATTGATGACCCATCTCGACCAGCTTCTTCACAAATGACCTTGTCTTTTCCGGGGACATGGCCCGGGCAATCTCGGCCGCCGAAGCGGGAGAGTAGCAAAGCCTTGCCGCGGCGGCGACTGTGCGCTCGGGATTGGGAGTCCAGGCAATCAGTTCAACGTGCATTCTTACCATCACCTTCCGCTTGAATTGCCGCTGCAAGAGCGGCTGGACCGGGTAAAATGGCTTCTCAAGTGTCAGTTTTCCGCTTCCAGCGGACGCCATGCGGCGTATCCTCAAGGATGATCCCCTGCGCCTGCAGCTCATCGCGAATTCGATCCGCAGTGGCCCAGTCTTTTTTCCGCCTGGCCTCTTCGCGCCGGGCAATCATCTGGCGCAGCTCTTCATCAAGAGAATCGGGCTGCCGCAGATCCAGTATATCAAAAATCTCGTTTGCTTCGCCATATAAAGCCAGCAACTGCTCCAGGAGCTTCCGGTTATGAGGATGCTCCCGGTTAAGATAGATATTTGCTTCGCGGGCCAGCTCGAAGAGAACCGCAATGGCCCCGGCAGTATTAAAATCATCATCCATGGCCTCGATAAAGCGATCCCGCGCCGCCTTGATAGCAGAATAGAGCTTCTCTCCACCATCCGGGGCCTCCCGGCGAGACCCGGCCAAAGCCCGGTAAAGGTTGTCCGCCAATTCCTGGAGCCTCTCCCGGCCGGAGCGGGCCTGGAGAAGCAGGTCGCGGCTAAAGCTTAGGGGACTGCGGTAGTGCGCCGAAAGTATGAAAAAGCGAAAATCGAGGGGATTGAAGTTTTCAAGCAGCCCTCGCACGGTGAGGACATTGCCCAGGGACTTGGACATTTTCTGCTGATCAATGTTCAGGTAACCGGCATGGAGCCAGTAGCGGGCAAAAGTTTTTCCTGTAGCCCCGGTGCTCTGGGCAACTTCATTTTCATGATGGGGGAAAATCAGGTCCGCCCCGCCGGCATGGAGATCGATAGTCTCACCGAGGTAGTGCATGGCCATGGAGGAGCATTCAATGTGCCATCCCGGCCTTCCCTTGCCCCAGGGGCTATCCCAGGCCGGCTCCCCAGGCTTGCGGCTTTTCCAGAGGGCGAAATCGAGCGGCTCCCTTTTCCGCTCTCCCGGCTCCACGCGGGCCCCCGCGATCAGCTCTTCAAGCGCCTGGTGAGAAAGCTGCCCGTAACCCTTAAAGGCTCCCGTGTCAAAGTAAACATCCCCCCCGGAGACATAGGCCAGGCCCCGCTCCTCAAGACGGCTGATCAGCTTGATAATGGGCCCGATATGCTCCGTAGCGCGCGGCTGCAGCTCCGCCGGACGGATCCTCAGGCGGGCGGCATCTTCCTCATAAGCGGCGATAAATTTGTCTGCCAGTTCGGATACGCTGAGCCCCTCTTCGGCGGCTCGCCGGATCATCTTGTCATCGATATCAGTATAGTTTTGCGCCATTTTAACGCGGTAACCCCTGTAGTTAAGATAGCGCCGGATGACATCAAAGATGATGAAAACGCGGGCATTGCCGATATGAATGTAATCATAAACAGTGGGGCCGCAGACATAAAAAGTCACTGCCGGCGGATGCAGGGGCTTGAACTCCTCCTTGCGCCGGGTTAGGGTATTATAAAGCCTTAAAGTCACAGTGCGCTACCCCCTTTTCTACTTGCCCGAGCTGAAACCGCAAGCTGTCAACCTGGTCCTGGAGCCGCTGCAGAGCCTCGGCGACAGGGTCGGGAAGATCGGTATGGTTCAAGTTGATCGAAGGTACTGCGGCACCTTTGTAGAAGACCACCCGCCCCGGGATGCCCACCACCGTGGCGCCGGGCGGAACGGAGCGCAGAACCACCGAACCGGCTCCGATCCTGCTGTTGTCGCCGATCTCAATGGGCCCCAGGACCTTGGCCCCCGCTCCAATAACCACGTTGTCCCCAATGGAGGGGTGGCGCTTCCCCTTCTCCTTGCCGGTGCCGCCCAGGGTCACCCCCTGGTAAATGGTAACGTTGTCGCCCAGTTCGGCAGTCTCACCGATGACTACGCCCATGCCGTGATCGATGAAGAGCCCCTCCCCGACTTTAGCTCCCGGATGGATCTCGATGCCGGTGAGCCACCGGGAAAACTGGGAGGTAAGCCTTGCTATCAGCTTTAATCCGTGACGGTAAAAGAAATAGGCGATGCGGTGAAAAAATAAAGCATGGAGGCCCGGGTAGCAGAGCAGCACCTCAAGAGTGCTCCTGGCGGCCGGATCCCTTTCCTTGACCGCATTTATTTCACGAATAATTCGCCTGAACATCAATACCAACTCCTCTACAAAACTTTGGCCGCCTGCTGTGCTCCGGCACAGAGACGGCCTTGACCGCGGTTCCACCCTGTTTGGACTTAAGTAAAGTCCCTCTCAGACCGGGTAACGGGCGGTGCCGGGAGCCGCTACTCTCTTTCACGGCTCCTGCTCCAGGGCGCATTTCGGGCAAACCCGGCTGCCGAAGCCCCTTTCAGCCGGCGAGGGCCTCTCTCTGGGGCGCGGGTATAGCCTACTCTCCCATTCATTGCATTTAACCGGTTCAACTTCCGGAATGTTTTAAAGTATTATATACGCGGGCCAATCATTTTGTCAACAAACAGAAAAATTAACGCTACCAAAGCCTTTTGTTATCGGCCTGTGATATTGTCACCCTGTAAGCGGCCTGAGATAATATCGCCAGCACCTTTATTTGCTAAATCCCCCTTTAGAAAAGGGGGACTTTGGAAAAGAGGACTTGTTGTGATTTTCCAGTTGACATGAAAATCAGGATGTTGCTATGATTTAAAAAAGTGTTAAACAGGTTCCCCGAAAAGGAGGAGATGATTTGTCCAAGGCAGTACAGAAGCAATGCCTGATCTGCGGCCGCACTTTTGAAGTAAAGGTTCTGGATGATGTCTCCCCGGAATGGGAAAAAGGATCCCCGGGGCAGAGCACTTCATTCTGCCCTCTCTGTGAAGCAAAAATTAAGAAAGAGGCCGGGGATGCTCAAAAAGAACCCAGGTCCATGTAAATAAAAACCTTCTTCAAACAGAACTCCGCCGCATAGGCATTATATAGCATTTGATGTAATTCATACCAACCGCTCGTTCCCGGCCATAATTTAAGGTAGCGATATAATCCCGTATGGCCCTTCATTCTTTACTTCCGGCAGCCTTCAGCCGGGCCAGGCTTCTCATCAAGGCAGCTTCCGCACGGGCCACGTCCAGCCCCGGAGGACATTCCCAAAGTCTCTTTTTCGCCCTCTCCATGGAGCGGCGGGCTCTCTCAATATCAATCTCTGAAGGCAGCTCCGCCGCATCGGCCAGGATAACCACCCTGCGGGGGCCTGCTTCCATGAAGCCGCCTGACACCGCCAGCTGTTCCCACTTTCCGGCTTTACGGTATTGAACCACACCGGGCTTCAGGGTGGTCAATAAAGGGCTGTGCCGCGGCAGAACTCCCAGGTAGCCCTCCGTGCCCGGAGCGATAATACTCTCCACCTCTTCCCTAAGAACCTTCTTTTCGGGCGTGACTACCTCCAGTATTACCGGGTTCATTGAAGCAGCTCCTGTCCTTTCTTAACGGCCTCCTCTATGGTGCCGACCATGTAAAATGCTTGCTCCGGCAGGCCATCGTGGCGCCCCTCCAGGATCTCTTTAAACCCTTTAAGGGTTTCACTTAAGGGAACGTAGACACCCGGCCTGCCCGTAAAAGCTTCCGCCACATGGAAAGGCTGCGAGAGGAAGCGTTGAATCTTGCGGGCCCGGGCTACGATCAATTTATCTTCATCCGAAAGCTCTTCGATGCCCAAAATGGCGATGATATCCTGGAGCTCCTTGTAGCGCTGCAGGATTCGCTGAACGCCCCGGCTGATAGAGTAATGCTCTTCTCCCACAACGAGGGGATCGAGAAGGCGCGATGTTGAATCAAGGGGATCCACCGCCGGGTAGATGCCGAGCTCAACGAGCTGCCGCGAAAGGACGATGGTGCCGTCAAGATGGGCAAAAGTAGTCGCCGGAGCAGGGTCTGTGAGGTCATCGGCGGGAACATAGATTGCCTGGACCGAGGTAATGGAACCGCTCTTGGTGGAGGTAATTCGCTCCTGGAGGTTGCCCATCTCGGTAGCCAGGGTGGGCTGGTAGCCCACCGCCGAAGGCATGCGGCCCAGCAAAGCTGAAACCTCTGAACCGGCCTGGACAAAACGGAAAATGTTATCGATAAAGAGAAGAACATCCCGCCCGCCTTGCTCCCGGAGATATTCGGCTACAGTCAAGCCCGTTAAACCCACCCGCAAGCGAGCCCCGGGAGGTTCGTTCATCTGGCCGAAAACCAGGACGGTTCTATCCAGGACCCCCGATTCGATCATCTCCAGGTAAAGCTCATTACC
The DNA here is from genome assembly GCA_012510625.1 of Bacillota bacterium. GTDB lineage: Bacteria > Bacillota > Dethiobacteria > DTU022 > DTU022 > JAAZIN01. The sequence continues at coordinate 21,197 of JAAZHP010000178.1, read as the reverse complement.
TTCACGGGTCCGCTCGCCTACGCCGGCGAAAACAGAATAACCTCCATGCTCGTAAGCTACGTTGCGAATCAGTTCCATAATCAGAACTGTCTTCCCCACTCCGGCGCCTCCGAAGAGGCCCATCTTGCCTCCCTTGGGCAGGGGGGCCAGAAGATCGAGAACCTTCAAGCCGGTGGTAAGGATCTCCGTGGAGGGCTCCAGCTTTTCAAAGGAGGGAGGAGCGCGGTGTATAGGCCACCACTCTTCAGCCTCCAGCGGCCCTTTTTCATCAATGGGCTCGCCGACTACGTTAAAAAGCCTTCCCAGTATGCCCTGGCCTACGGGCACCTTGATGGGCGATCCTGTATCTAGAACCTTCATCCCGGCATACAGCCCGTCGGTGGAAGCCAGGGCTACACAGCGGACCTTGCTTCCACCCAGGTGCTGCATGACCTCCATGGTCAGGTTAATCCCGTTCTCCTTGATAATAACGGCATTGTACAAATCGGGCAGCTTTTCTTCAAGAAATTCCACATCCACAACAGGCCCTATGATTTGCACAATCTTTCCTTCATTCATAAATTTTATCCCTCCCTTAACTGTGGGCTTTTAAAGCATCCGCACCCGCTGTAATTTCTACAATCTCCTTGGTAATGGCAGCCTGGCGGGCCTTGTTGAAGGAGAGGGTCAGCTGTTCAATAACCTCGCCGGCATTGACGGTAGCGCTTTCCATGGCCACCATCCTGGCGCTATGCTCGCTGGCCTTGGCCTCCAGCAGGGCCTGGTAAATCCGTATCTCGCAGTAGCGGGGCAAAATAGCCTCCAGCAGCCTCCGGGGCTCCGGCTCATAAATATAGTCGGCATCTCCGTATGATTCCAGCGAAGGAGCCGCTACAGGTAAAAAACTCTCCACCCTGACCTCGTAACGCAGGGCTGAATGGAAATGGGCGTAGATCAGCTTTACCTGATCCAGCTCCCTGTCCAGATAAAGCTCCATTAGCTGGCGGGCCAGCTCCCGGGCCTGGGACAGGCCGGGCTCATCTTCAACAACTTCATAATATTTGATGATATCCACCGGCCTTTTTAAAAAGTAACGCGTTCCCTTGCCCCCTACCGGCAGCAGGGCTGCGGGATGCTGCTCCTTGTTCAGGCAATCCTCGGCTATATCAATGAGGTTGGCATTATATGCCCCGGCCAGGCCCCGGTCCCCGGTTATTAAAACATAACCGGTTTTCTTAACCTCCCGGGGGGCCGCCAGCGGGATCTCCCTGGCTTTAGGCGTCTGGGCCAGCCGGCCGACCACTTCGGCGATTTTATAGGCATACGGGCGGGCCGCCCAGACCCGGTTTTGAGCCCGGCGCAGCCTCGCTGCAGCCACCATCTTCATCGCCCTGGTGACATGCTGAATGTTGTCAATGGCCCGGATGCGCCGCTTTATATCCCTTATATTGGACAACGATTCCACCACCTTTATCCGCTGCTAGCCGGATTTACGAGACTGCTGTAATCACAGGGGAAGCTCGCTCGCCGGGGCAAAACTCTCCTTAAATTCAACAATGGTCTTATTAAGGAACTCCTGCGTCTCTTCATCCAGGGCTTTCTTTTCTCGAATATTCTTGAGGAGGTGAGGGTGGCTGCCGTGTAAATAGCGGAGGTACTCCTCTTCAAAGGCCCTGACCCTTTCCACAGGCAGATCATCCAAATACCTGTTAACGCCTGCATAAACCACTGCAATCTGCTCCTCCACGGGCATAGGCCGGTACTGGCCTTGCTTTAACAGCTCCATCATCCGCTCGCCCTGGGTCAACTTGGCTTGAGTAGCTTTATCAAGATCCGTCCCAAACTGGGCAAAGGCAGCCAGTTCCTGGTACTGGGCCAGGTCGAGGCGCAAATGAGCCGCCACCTGCTTCATTGCAGTCAGCTGAGCCGCTCCTCCAACCCGGGAAACAGAAAGTCCCACGTTAATGGCCGGCCGCTGGCCGGCATAAAATAGATCCGATTCCAGGTAAATCTGGCCGTCGGTAATTGAGATCACGTTGGTGGGAATGTAAGCGGAGACGTCCCCCGCCTGGGTCTCAATTATCGGCAGGGCGGTTAATGTGCCCCCGCCAAGAGATTCATGCAGGCAGGCCGCCCTTTCCAGCAAGCGGGAGTGCAGGTAGAAAATATCCCCGGGATATGCTTCCCGCCCGGGAGGCCTCCTGAGAAGCAGGGAAAGCTCCCGGTAGGCTACGGCATGCTTCGACAGATCATCGTAAACCAGAAGGACATCTTTATTTTGCTCATACATGAAGTACTCGCCCATGGCGCAGCCGGCATAAGGCGCTATGTATAATAGGGGCGCCGGTTCGCCGGCATTGGCCGCGACCACCGTGGTATACTCCATGGCTCCGGTTTCTTCAAACTTCTGAACAACCCCGGCCACGGTGGAAGCCTTTTGCCCGATGGCCACGTAAATGCAGAGCACATCCTGATCCTTCTGATTGATGATGGTATCCACAGCGAGAGCTGTTTTGCCGGTCTGGCGATCCCCAATAATCAGCTCCCGCTGGCCCCGGCCGATGGGGATCATGGTATCAATAGCCTTGATCCCCGTTTGCAGGGGAACATCTACCGGCCGGCGCTGCACCACTCCCGGAGCAGGGTACTCCAGCGGCCGAAATGTATGAGCATTAACCGGCCCTTTCCCGTCCAGGGGCATCCCTACCGGGTTGACCACTCTCCCGATGAGCGCTTCTCCGCTGGGCACCTCCATGATCCGGGAGGTCCTTTTCACCGCGTCGCCTTCTTTTATATGAAGGTACGGACCTAATATTACCGCTCCTACACTATTTTCTTCCAGGTTCAAAGCCATGCCGTAAACCCCCCGGGGAAACTCGAGGAGTTCGCCGGCCATAACATGTTCCAGCCGGACACGAGCGATGCCGTCACCCACATAGGTGACAATGCCCTTGCTCTCTGTCTCTACCTCCAGCTCCGGCTCATAGCGTGCAATCTGCTGAATCAAGATGCTGGCAATCTCTTCGATCCTGTAATCCAAACCCCGTTTCACCCCTTTGCATCAACTTAACCATGCTGCAGGTTATACGATCTTTAAATGGTCGCCTATACGCTCCAGCTTTTTCCTTACACTGGCATCTATGACCCGTTCTTTCCAGCGCAGCACCATCCCCCCCAGGAGCTGAGGCTCTATTTTTACCTCCAGGCGAACCTTTTTCCCCACAATCCTTGACAATTTTTCTTCCAGCTCAGATTCAAGATCGGGAGAAATTGGGGAGGCTACAGTTAACTCTACAGGTTCAACATCTTTCTCCTGATCCAGCAGGCGCTGATATTCGGGTGCAATGGAAATAAAGGTCTCATCTCTTTCCCTGCTTAACAGCCGGGGGAGGAGATCCTGCAAAGCCCTTTCCTTTTCCTGGAGAGGGATAAGATCGTGCTGGAGAATTTTCCGGATCTCGGCATCCTCTTCCATTCGTTTTTTTAAAGAAAGCAGCGTTTCGCCCAGCTCATCTGCCTGCCCCATTTTCCGGGCTGCAGAAAAAAGAGCTTCTGCATAAGCACGGGCGGCCCTGTTCTGACTCACTGTATTCTTGCCACCTCCGATAGAGCCTCCCTAACCAGATGTTCCTGGTCACTTGGAGTTAAGGTCCGGGCCATGACTCGGCCTGCCGCAGTTACCACGAGTTCCGCCGCCTGCCTGCGAATATCGGCAAGAGCTGCTCTTTTTTCTCTCTCTATCTCCATTCTGGCCTGCTCCATAAGCTGGCCGGCTTCCTCATGGGCCCGGGCTAAAATCTCTGCCCGGGTGGTTTCAGCCATCTCCGCAGCCTTTTTCAGGATAACCTGGGCCTCCCGGTTGGCTTCGTCTATTTTCTGCTGATAATTAGCCAGAATCTCCTCGGCCTCTTCGCGGGCAGAGGCAGCTTGTTCCAAATCGCCCTTAATCATTTCTTCCCGGCCTGTGAAGCTTTTTGACAGCGGCTTCCAGAGGATAAAATACAGAATCCCCATTACCGCCGCCACGTTAAGCGCTTGAAACAGAAATGACCAGAGATTAAAACCTAATGCCCCCAAGGCCTCCATAATTGCCGACATAACGTTCCCCCCATGATTATTAGGAAGTCAGGGCGGATAAACAGAGATGCCGCTTTATCCGCCCTCTTAAATCAGGAAATCCTGATCCAAATAAGAATTGCAGCCACAAAACAAAACAGGGTTAACGCTTCAATAAAAGCCAGGGCCAAAATCAGAGTGGTCCGGATATCCCCGGCGGCCTCGGGCTGCCTGGCAGTGCCCTCCATGGCCGCCCGCGCAGCTATGCTCTGGGAAAACGCAGAGGCAATCGCGGCCAAGGTTACTGTTAGCGCCACACTTAAATACTCCATTATAACCTACCTCCCAATTAATTTTTTCAATGTTCCTTAACCAGGCTGCTTATATAAACCACTGTGAGCAGTGAAAAGACCAGGGCTTGAATAAGACCCATGATTACCCCCAGCACCATTACCGGAGTAGGCGCCAATAAGGGAACGAGCAAAAAAAGCACGGTGACTACCGTTTTTTCGCCAAACATATTCGCAAAGAGACGAAGCGCCAGCGATACCGGCTTAACCAGCTCTTCAATAAGGTTTAGGGGAAACATAAAGATATTTGGCTGGAAAAAATGCTTGATATATCCTCTCAGCCCCTTTTTCTTGATAGCGATGAGCTGGACGCCGATAATGGTGACTACGGCAAAGGCCGCCGTGGTGGAGAGATCAGTGGTCGGCGGTCTCATCCCCGGAATAAACCAGGAGAGATTCAAGAACAAGATAAACAAAAAGAGAGTGCCCACCAGCGGCAGATATTTCCTCCCCTCCCGGCCCATGTTAGTCTCCAGCAGTTCATAGAAGAATCCGGCCAGCATCTCCAGGAGATGCTGGAAGCCCTTTGGGACAATGCTTAATTTCCTGGTGGACAGATAGGCCAGGGGCAAAAGGATAGCCATAATCACCCAGGTGTTGATTACCGTAGAAGTTATGGGAATAGAGCCCAGGTAAAAGACAATCGATGGCTGAACATGTTCCAGGACATGCTGTAGAGCTTCCAAACCCAATTAAGCTGCTCCTCCTTTCTTCATAACAATGATGTATAATGCTTGCCCCATATGGGTCATTACCTGAAGAAGAAGACCGGTTAAAACGCCAAAGATAAAAGCCTCCCCGCCCAATACAGAGAGACCCAAAAGGATAACATGAACCAACATCTTGATAATGGTGCGGGTCATTAACCTGGCGGTGGCTTTTTGAGGGTCAATTCCCGCCTGGCCGCTTACCGCTGTCATCTGCCAGCGGTAAAAAAGCCAGGCAACAAAGGCAGCCAGCGCAACCCCCAGAGCAAATGCCCGGCATCCCAGCAACAATGCGCCAATAACTATCAGCGTGCCCAGAAGAGCCATAATTCTTCCCGTGGTTTCTTTTTCGATATATTTACTGATCATCATCTTCCCGGCCGGTTCCCCTTTCCGGTTTTCTACCCCTGGTGCCATACTGACAGATATCTTCCAACATTTCATATTGTTTCTCTTCTTCTAGTTTTCGCACTTGACTCTCTTGTATTAATTTAAATAATACGCTCCATAAGTTATAAAATCCTGCCACCACCCCTAAAATAATTCCAAATAATAAAAATAGCGGCGAAGTTCCCATTTGCCGGTCAAGCCAGCCTCCGGCGTAGAATCCCAGCAATATAGCCAGGATCATGGTAATCCCGAAGGAAAGAGACAGATTAAAATAACGCAGATATTTCATCCAGCTCTTTTCTTTTGCCATCAGGGTTAACCCCCTTTAAAAATATGGGCTGAATTGTGCAACTAGGCGCCCTGTTTAATTAATTTTGCATTGCCAGAAAAATACCTTTGATTGGCTTTGAATGTCAACCGCTATTGGAGGATAAATGCGGCGGGACAGAAAGGTATACCAAGGGGTTTTATATTAGAGTTGAGTGGAAAATAGGAGCTTGAAGCTACTTATCCCCGTGATTAGCCTGGAGCAACACAGCCGCATGGGCGGCGATGGCTTCACCGCGGCCGCATGCGCCAAGCCCCTCGGCAGTAGTTGCTTTTACCGAAAGAGCGCTTTCCGGAAGCTCCAGAACAGGGGCCATGTTTTTTTTCATTTCCCCGATAAAGGGAGCCAGCAGGGGGGCCTCGGCAATTACCACTATGTCGGCGTTGACCACCCGGTAGCTCTCGTTATTAACCATCTTTTTCACTTCATGCAAAAGCTTCAGGCTCGATATATTGCGGTAGCGGGGTTCGTCGGGGGGGAAATAGTAGCCGATATCGCGCAGGCCGGCTCCTCCGAGCATGGCATCCATAAGAGCATGAACCAGCACATCAGCATCAGAATGACCTTCCAGGCCTTTCGGGAAAGGGATGGTCACTCCACCGAGGATGAGCGGAGTGCCTTCAGCCAGGCGGTGTATGTCAAAACCGATGCCCACACGAAACAACTCTATTGTCCTCCTTTCAGGATAGCTTCGGCAAAAAGAAGGTCCAGGGGATGGGTTATCTTGATGTTGGCCGGACTGCCGGCTACGGCGCAGATGTTTTCGCCCAGCAACTCCAGCAGGTAGGCGTCATCGGTAGCTTCTACACCGAGGATCTGCGATTTGCGGTAGGCTTCAACAATAAGATTGCGGCGGAACATCTGGGGGGTTTGGACACGGCGGACGGTTTCCCGGGAAATGGTCCGGCAGATCATGCCGCTGATGGAGATCTCCTTCAGCGTGTCTGTTTCCGGAATCACCGGAACGGCGGCGCCCCAACGGATCGCCGCCTGGAGCACGTTTTCGATTAGTTCGTTGCTCACAAATGGCCGGACCCCATCATGGATGCAGACTATCTCCACTTCCGGAGAAACCGCTTGAAGCCCCAGGTAGACAGAATCCTGCCGCCTATTACCGCCTTCAACAAAGATGCTTTTCTCCAGAGAACAGAAGGGTTTGATCAAATCGCGGGCAAAATTAATATCCCCCGGGGGAACTACAACCACAATCTGGCCAACTGCCTGGCAGCTCTCAAATATCTTCAGAGTCCGGGCCAGAATGGGAACTCCATCCAGCAGGAGATACTGCTTCTTCGTTTCACCGCCCATGCGCTGCCCTTCACCTGAAGCGGCAATGAGAGCGGCAACCTGCATATTACTTAGCCCCAGAAACTTTTTCCGCTGTATTTTTCGGCTTGGCAAAAATCATCCGGCCGGCCGCAGTTTGTAAAACGCTGGTTACAAGAACCTCGATGGTCTCGCCAATGTGGCGTTTGCCACCCTCAACAACGACCATGGTTCCATCTTCCAAATAGGCCACTCCCTGGCCCACCTCTTTACCGTCCTTGATAATTTGCGCCGTCATCTCTTCTCCAGGAAGAACAACCGGCTTTACGGCGTTAGCCAGTTCGTTAATATTTAAAACACTAATCCCCTGCAGTTCACAGACTTTATTTAAATTAAAATCGTTGGTAATAATTTTGCCGTTCAGCACCTTGGCCAGCCGGACAAGCTTGCTGTCCACTTCACCAAGCTCTTCAAAATCGCCTTCGTATATCTGCACGGGGATATCCATCTCTTTCTGAATCTTATTGAGAATATCCAGGCCGCGCCTCCCCCGGTTGCGTTTTAACATATCCGGAGAATCGGCGATGTGACGGAGCTCTTCAAGAACGAAACCGGCTACAACGATAACCCCTTCCAAGAAGCCGGTTTTGCAGATATCTACGATCCGACCGTCAATGATTGCACTGGTGTCAAGAATTTTAAAAGTCTCATTGTCTGCGGCTGCGGGGACACGTGAATTGCGGTTAAAGAATGAGGTTAGAAAGGCAAAATCATCTTTGCGGTTTAAAATAAAACGCACCCCTATATAAACGATCATCAGGATGATTATGGGAGCAATATATACTCCCACATGAGGAATATTATAAATGGGGTAGCTAATAAGCAAACCCAAAAAGAGGGTGATAATCATGCTGACAACGACCAGGAATATATCCTGGGTCGGCACCTTTTTAAGCCTATTTTCACACCAGTCCAGGAAGCGCCGGCAGATACTGATGAATGAAGGAGTAATAAAGTAAAAGAGCAAACCGAAAAGCGCTCCGCCGGCAGCGGAATAACTCCAGGGTGAAAACGAAATCACAGGGCCACCGATAACGGTGACAACTCTCGGCACGGTATAATAAAAGATAAGAACACCGGCAACAATTCCCAGCAGCGTGCCTATAATTCGAAAAACCTTGCGGACCATTAATTCACCTCCTTATAATAAAGGATAAATCCAGTAAAAAATTAAATTTTACCTCATAATTATAACCTATAGTTTTAACTAGGATCAAGACGGATTATACATTTATTATCTTAGGAGGTATAAAGTATAAGGTGATCAATCGGGATAATCTTCGAAGATCTCTTCCAAGGCATTGATTACTTCGTTCTGATCTATACCCTGGACCAGGAGAAGCTCGCTGATCAGAATCTGCCTGGCGCTCTCAAGCATTTTACGCTCCCCGGTAGAGAGACCCTTTTCACGATCGCGAAGCGTAAGATTGCGCACCACCTCGGCAACTTCAAGAATATCACCGCTCTTTATTTTTTCCAGGTGATCGCGATAGCGGCGGTTCCAGTTCGAAGACATCTTCCCGTTGTGATTACGCAGCACCTTAAATACTTCCGCGATCATATCTTTATCGATCACTTCGCGCAGCCCAACCCTAAGAATGCTGTCGGTGGGAATCATAACCTTCATTTCACCGACAGGCATCTTCATTACGTAATATTTGTTGCGGACGCCAAGAATCTCTTTCTCTTCGATGGATTCAATGACTCCGGCGCCGTGCATGGGGTAAACTACTCTGTCTCCAATATTGAACACACTATCCGCCTCCTCGCAGCCCCCTTAAGATATAGTAACACAGCGCCTTTATGCTGTCAAATAAACAGTAATAATACCATATATGCTTTGTAAATACAATGTTTTTTCGAGCGTCCGCTAAAAATAAATTTTTTATTTAAAAAGAGGATATCTTGATACCAATGTTGAATATACAGTCTTTTAATATCATCGTTATTTCGTTCTTTGTTCTTTGGATACTTCATAATAATTCACAAGCCAAAAACTATCCTCGTAAAAAAAGCGGGAGGAGGGGGTACTCTGCTAGGGATAAGTTTATACAAAAAACAAGTTGACATTGTCGGAGGAGTGTTTAAAAAGCAAGAATTTAAATAAGGGGGAAGTGTAATGACCAAAAGAAAGAAAAAAATGATCATGTTCGCGGGGGTTTTCGTATGCCTGGCCATGCTTTTGGCTGTAGCCGGCTGCGCTCCCGAAGAGGCTGCCAACGGCGAGGACGGGACAATTGAGGTTAAAATTGGCACCGTCGGCCCGCTGACCGGCGGAGCGGCCAACTACGGGATTAATATTCTGCATGCCGTAGAGATTGCCGTCGAGGAAGCCAACGCTTCCGGGGAGCTGGGAAACATTAGCTTGAAGTTGATCTCAGAAGATACCGGGGGAGATTGGTCTGCTGCGGCCAATGCCTTCACGAAGTTGATCGACGTTGACGGTGTCGACGTGATCATCGGGGCGGTGTTAAGCTCGGAAACCGAGGCGGGCGGACCGTATGCCATGGAAGCTAAAATCCCGACGATTTCACCTTCTTCCACGGCCAAAGATCTGACCAAGGGCAACCCTTATCTTTTCCGCAACTGCCTCTCTGACGAGGTTCAGGCTGCACAGCTGGCTGAGTATGCCGTGGAAGAATTGGGTCTTGGAAAATTCGCCATCTTCTATACGAACAATGACTACGGCGTATCCTTAAAAGAAGCTTTTGAAACTACGGCTGCCGAGCTCGCGGAAGTCGTCGCCGTTGAAGTCTTCATGGATGGGGACAATAATTTCAAACCACAGCTGACCAAAATCAAAGAGAGCAACCCTGATGCCCTTTACATCGGCGGATACTACACCGAAGCAGCCAAGATTGCCCAGCAAGCCAAGGAAATGGGCCTCGATGTCCAGCTGCTCGGCGCGGACGGCCTGTGCAATGTCGCGCTTATCGAGATCGGAGGCGAAGCGGTGGAAGGGATCTATGCCACCTCCGGGTTCTATCCTGACGATCCCACTCCGGCGGTGCAAAATTTCGTTAACGCCTACAAGGAAAAGTACGGCGAGGAGCCGGATATGTTTGCCGCCCAGGGTTACGATGCCGCTCTGATCGTGATTAATGCGATTAAGACCAAGGGAGCCAGCTCCGAGGAAATCCGTGAAGGAATTGCCGCCACCAAGGACTTCCCTGGCATTACCGGGAAAACCAGCATCGACGAAGAGGGAGATACAATCAAGGATGTGTTAATCCTGAAAGTGGAAGGCGGCAAGTTTGTGCGCGTCAGGTAACAGCTGCCTTAGATAGAGGCCGGTTTTATCAGGAGGAGGGCGCTGCCCTTGCCCTCCTCCCTAAATTATTTCTGCAGTAAGCGGTAAGAGGTGAATTTATGTTCATACAACAGTTGATGAACGGCCTGGTACTGGGCAGCACTTACGCTTTGATTGCCCTGGGCTATACCATGGTTTACGGCATCATTGAACTGATTAACTTCGCCCACGGCGAAATCTACATGTTTGGTGCTTTTGCCGGATTAATCCTGGTAACGGTTCTTAAGGTTCCCTTTTTTTTGGCCTTTTTCCTGGCCATGGCCCTGGCCTCTCTTCTCGGCATTACCGTGGAGTACCTGGCTTACCGGCCGCTGCGCCGCTCGACCAGGCTGGCGGCACTGATCAGCGCCATCGGCGCCTCGATCTTTTTGCAAAACCTGGCCCTATGGAGAATGGGGGCGCAACCCTATACCTTCCCCAGTCCCTTTGAACCGAAAGTCTATCAGACTGCATTCTTTACTATTTCCCGGGTGGAAATTATCATCTTGCTCTTTTCCTTCCTATTAATGATCGGACTGTCGCTGTTTATCCAAAAAACGAAAATTGGCAAAGCGATGCGCGCGACGGCACAGGACAAGGATACCGCCAGTCTTATGGGCATAAATATCAACAAAATTATCACGATTACTTTCGCCATCGGTTCGGCGCTCGGAGCAGCTGCCGGGGTAATGGTGGGAATATATTTCCGCACTGTTACACCTTCAATGGGCTTGATGCCCGGATTAAAAGGGTTTGTCGCCGCTGTCCTGGGGGGGATTGGCAATATACCCGGGGCCATGATGGGAGGAATTCTCCTGGGAATTACCGAAGTTATGGGTGCCGCCTATATCTCATCGCAATACCGCGATGCGGTAGCTTTTGCCTTGCTGATTATGGTTCTTCTTTTAAAACCGACTGGCTTGCTTGGACGTCCCACCCAGGAAAAAGTATAATCTTAAAGAAGAGCCCTAAGAAGGTGAAGTGAACATTGATTAATCCTTATTATATGCAGCTTATCATTCTGGTGGGGATCAATACAATTATGGCCGCCAGTCTGAATCTGATCCTGGGTTATACCGGCCAGCTTTCTATAGGCCACGCCGCTTTTATGAGCCTGGGAGCTTATAGTTCCGCACTGGTCACACTGCATTTCGGTTTTCCCTTTATCATTTCATTGCTCTGCGGCGCCCTTTTTTCCGCAATCTTCGGAGTGATCATCGGTATTCCCACGTTAAAGCTTAAGGGCGATTACCTGGCCATCGCCACACTCGGTTTCGGAGAGATCGTCCGGATTGTCTGCCTTAACCTTGATATCACCGGCGGGGCGATGGGATTGCGGGGAATTCCCAAGAAGACAACCCTGCTCTGGGTTGTTCTGGCGGTCCTGGTTACTGTTTTTATTCTCAACCGGATCATCAAGTCGAGAATCGGCCGGGCGCTTATTGCCATCCGCGAGGATGAAACCGCAGCCGACTCGATGGGAATCAATTCAACCTATTACAAGATTCTCTGTTTCGGTGTGGGAGCTTTTTTTGCCGGCCTCGGCGGGGGGCTATTTGCGCATTATATGCGCTTTCTCCATCCCAAAACCTTCGACTTCATGAAATCCATCGAGCATTTATGCATGGTTGTTTTGGGAGGGCTCGGCAACATGTGGGGCGCCTTTATCGGCGCGTCTATTCTGACCGTTGTGCCGGAACTGCTGCGCTCGGTAGCCGACTTGAGACTGCTCATTTACGGGGCTGTTCTGGTTTTAATGATGCGTTTACGGCCCCAGGGGATTCTGGGGCCGCAGACAGACATCGCCCCCGCAATAGAGAAGATCCGCCTAAAATTTAAAAGCATTTGGCATAGACTCGCCCGGGGAAAAACTTGAATGAAGGAGGAACAGTTTTGCCGCCTGAATCGATCCTAACAGCCGCCGGAATCTGTCACAGCTTTGGCGGGCTGATGGCTTTGGAAGACATTGATTTCCGGATCGGCCGGAAAGAAATCGTCAGCCTTATCGGTCCCAACGGGGCCGGGAAAACAACTATGTTCAACCTCTTTACCGGTCATTACAACCCCACCAGGGGCGAAATCTATTTTAACAACCGGAAAATCAACGGATTGAAACCTTACCAGATCACCCCAATAGGTATAGCCCGGACCTTTCAGAACATCCGCCTATTCGGCCAGATGAGCGTTTTGGAAAACGTCTTGATCGGTCAGCACTGCCGGACCAGAACCGGCCTGTTTGGGGCAATCCTCAGAACCCCCGGCTGCAAAAAAGAGGAAGCCCGGGCTCGTGAACTGGCCCTGGAAATGCTCTCCTTTGTCCGCCTGGAAGAGAAAAAAGACGAGAAGGCTTGCAACCTCGCTTATGGAGAGCAGCGGCGCCTCGAGATAGCGCGCGCCCTGGCCACCGACCCCTTACTCCTGCTGCTGGATGAGCCGGCTGCGGGAATGAACCCGCAGGAAACCATTAGCCTGATGGAGCTGGTCAGGCAAATCCGGGACCAAATGGGGATCACTATTTTACTAATCGAGCATGACATGAAAGTAGTCATGGGAATCTCGGAACGGGTAGCCGTCCTGAACTACGGGAAAAAGATCGCCGAAGGCACACCCCGGGAAGTGCAGAATAACGAAGAGGTAATCAGGGCTTATCTCGGCGATAGCGCCTGACTTTCTTCTTTCTGAAGGGAGTTTTTGAGTTGCTTAGAATAGAAAATTTATCCGCCGGTTACGGCAGCATCCGCGCCTTGCACCAGATCAGTCTAACGGTCAGCGAAGGAGAGATTGTTTGTCTCATCGGTTCCAACGGTGTAGGCAAAACCACAACTTTGAAAACCATTTCCGGTTTGCTGAGACCGGACGAAGGTGGAATCTACTTCGACAACCGGGATATCTCGCGCACCCCGCCGCACAAAATCGTCGAGATGGGGATTTCCCATGTCCCCGAAGGAAGAAACGTTTTTCCCCGCCTTACCGTGCGGGAAAACCTCGAACTGGGCGCCTACGCGCGCAAGGACAAGGCGCAGATTAAGAAAGATTTTGCGCAGGTCATGGAAACTTTTCCGCAGCTGGCCGTGCGGGAGAAACAGAGCGCCGGCACTTTAAGCGGCGGGGAGCAGCAGATGCTCGCCATCGGCCGGGCCCTCATGTCACGCCCGCGCCTGCTGCTGCTGGATGAACCTTCGATGGGCCTGGCGCCTCTTTTTGTTTTGGGAATATTCGAGATTATCACCGAAATCAACCGCCAGGGGACCACCATCTTGCTGGTAGAGCAAAACGCCCAGCTTGCGCTGCGCACCGCCCACCGCGGCTACGTTATGGAAACAGGCCGCATAATCCTGGACGATTCAGCCGCAGCGCTGCTCCAAAACGAACGGGTCCGCAAAGCTTATCTCGGCGAATAAATCATTGTTCATTTCTTAAACCCCTTTTACTATGATCACCGCCTGAAACAGGCTAAAGCTCTTTTGCCATCCCCCCGGCGGATCTCCGCCGCCATCCCGCAGGCAGTGTCCCGCCTGCCCTGCCTGCAAATCATCGTCCCCGCTTGAATCAACCCATGTACCGGGAAAACCCTCTTTCCACCTTATAGTTTAAGTTGACAGGGGCAAAAGAGAAAAAGTATAATCAAGGCGAAGCCCGTTTCAGCTAAAAAAGGGGTGACCGTAGTATGAAGAGCAAAGAAGTTGTTGGTGAATTTCAGGATACGGTGGAGGAAGTTCTGATCCGCCATCGCAGCATTCTGGATTGTCTCTCTAAATTTTTTGAATCAACTTCGCGGGTTAACCGGGCCATTATAAAGACCGCTACCGACTGCGGCTGCATCTCCATCAACGCGATCAAACAGCAGTTCCCCGAAAAAGAGTCACTTAAAGAATGCAGCAAATATATGAACTCGCACATCAAGGGAGAGCTCTGTGAGCACTGCCGGGAGGTAATCGCCGAAGAGTTCGGCAACCACCTTTTCTACCTGACGGCCCTATGCAACCTTCTCAATTACAACATGGAAGAGCTTTTTGAGCTGGAATATGACCGCATCAGCACACTGGGGCACTTTCTCTTATCCTGACAGAGCAAAACAGTATAAATACCGCTCTTAGAGCAAAGCCCCTGCATAAACGCCTGTACTTGTACTTCACCGTAGGGCGAGGTATGCCTCACCCCTGCAATTTGACGCATTAATTTCCCGCTAAAATAGAAGCTTTTGCTTATAAAAAGAGTACTTGCTTCTATCTTCCGGCTTCTTGTTTCCTGCATGGCATGCCCGGCCCCCGCCCAATTGAGAGGTGAGAGGTGAAAATAAGAAGTGGGAAATTCACAGATGTTCATTGCCGGGATTAGGGTTTATTCAAGAAGGCGGCGCAGGGTCTCCAAATTCTGCCGGTCCCAGTCGCTGCCGATTTCCGGCGTTTCCAGGATCGCCGGCATCTCCTCAGGCCACGGCTGCCGCAGCAGCTCCCGGAAGCCCTCCAGCCCGATCCTCCCCCGACCAATATGTTCATGGCGATCCACCCGGGAACCGCGCCCCACCCTGGAGTCGTTAAGATGGAGCAGGCAAAGCTTTTCCAGGCCGATAATCTTGTCGAATCGCTCCAGAAGCTCCTTGACCCCATCTGCACTGCCGAAATCATAGCCCGCCGCCCAGCCGTGCGCCGTGTCCAGGCAGACGCCGAGGGTGCCCGCAGGAAAAGCCTGCAGCACCCGGGCCAGCTCTTCAAAACTGGATCCCAGGGCGGTACCGCTGCCCGCGGTATTTTCCAGCAGCAGCTTCACTCCGCCGGGCCACTCCGGATAGATCCCGGAAATGGTTCTGATAATCTGATTCAACCCCCGCTCCACCCCCGCACCGCCGTGGTTGCCGGTATGCAGGACCACAAAGGGCGCCCGGTGCAGTGAGGCCCGCTCCATGGTATCATTCAGCAGACGGACCGATTTTTCGTAAAATTCGGGGGAAGTCGTGGCCAGGTTTACGAGGTAGGCGCAGTGAATTACCAGCGGATAAATTGACTGCTCCCTGGCCAGCGCCACGCGTTTTTCAATTTCCGGCAGATTGGGCGGGGCCATTTTCCAGCCGGTGGGATTGCCGGCAAAAAGCTGAATCGTTTCGCAGCCGTATTCTTTAACCCGCATCAGGTTGGCGGGAAAGCCCCCCTTTAGCGGGATGTGAATTCCCAAACGCACGGCTTTACCTCCCGTCCGTTTCTCTCCTGGCCGCCCCGACCAGTTCGCTGTAGTGACGCAAGCCCTTATCATCCAGGTAGCGCTGCAATCCCAGGTTGATCTCCCGGGCAATATGGGGGTTGACAAAGTTGGCGGTGCCCACGGCTACAGCCGAGGCGCCGGCGAGAATAAACTGCAGGGCATCTTCAGCAGAAGCAATCCCGCCCATGCCGATGAGCGGAATGGAAACCGCCTCCGCCGCCTCCCAGACCGCCCGTACCGCCACGGGGCGGATCGCCGGCCCGGAGAGGCCGCCGGTGATATTGCCCAGGAAAGGGCGCCGGCTGTGAATATCGATAACCATGCCCTTCAGCGTATTGATTAACGAAAGAACATCGGCGCCGGCGCTTTCAGCCGCCCGGGCAACCGCGCCGATATCCCCCGCTTCAAGGGACAGCTTCACAATTAAGGGACCCCGGTAAACCTGCCGCACCGCCCCGACCAGCTTCTCCACTGTCGCCGGATCCCGCCCGAAGCTGATGCCGCCGCAGCGGACGTTGGGACAAGAGATATTAACCTCTACGGCGCTGACCTCGCCCAGCCCGTCAAGGATGGCCGCCAGCTCCCGGTAGTGGTCCACGCTTTCTCCGGCAATATTGGCGATTGCCGGACAGCCCAGCTCTCTTAGAAGCGGCCGGATTTCCTTCAGAAAGAAGGCGATGCCGGGATTTTGCAGGCCAATGGCGTTGAGCAGCCCCGACGGCGTTTCCGCCAGGCGCGGCGGGGGGTTGCCCGCCCGCGGCTCCAGGGTAATCCCCTTAAGCGCAATCGCTCCCCATTCCCGGGGATCAACCCACTGGATATAATCAAATCCAAAGCCGTAGCATCCTGAGGCGGCAATGAGGGGGTTTTGCATCTTCACCCCGGCCAGGTCAAGAGCCAGTCGCGGATCAGTTATCAAAGCAGACAGCCTCCCCGTCAAAAATCGGGCCGTCGCGGCAGACCCGGCGGTATTCAACTTTTCCATCCACATTAACGTGAACAACGCAGCCGAGGCAGGCGCCTACGCCGCAGGCCATCCGCGATTCCAGGGATAGGTGAACCGGCACCCCGGCGGAGCGGGCCAGCTCCGCCACCCGGGCCAGCATCGGCGCCGGCCCGCAGGCATGGACTCGCAGAGGCTTTACCGCCCCTGCAAGGCGCTCTTCAAGCAGAGCGGTAACCAATCCCCGCCCGCCGCGCGAACCATCTTCAGTAACAATGAGCGGCGCAATTCCATGGGCCAGAAAATACTCATCCGGCGGCAGGAGGGCATCGCTTTGCCCCCCCATGAAAAATTCGAAGGGTAAACCGGCTCTCTGCCGCTGTACCGCCGCAAAAAAGAGTGGAGCCATCCCGATGCCGCCGGCCACAAGAAGCGCCGGGGCTGTCTCGTCAAGAAAGGGGAAGCCCCGGCCAAAGGGGCCCAGCAGGTCCAGCTCTTCTCCGGCTTTTCTCCGGGCAGCCAGGGCGGTGCCGCTCCCGGAAATCCGGATCAGCAGCCGGATCCTGCCCGCCGCCGGATCGGCATAATGGATGCTCACCGGCCGCCGCAGCAGGGGATCCGTAGAGCTGCCGGTTCGCAGGTGAACGAATTGCCCGGGCCCGGCATGGGCCAGGAGCGGCGCCTCCAATTCAAAAAGGTGCCAGCCCCGGGCAATTTCTTTATTCGCCAGCAGAAGGCAGCGGTGTGCAATTTCAGCCCTTCTGTTCATGGACAACTCCCCGCTCCATCTTAATCTTTCCACCGACAATGGTCATCACCGGCCGGCCGCGGTAAGGAGAGCCGGCAAAAGGGCTCTGCCCGGCCCGGGAATAGAAGCTCTTTGGATCAACAACGCCTTCAGCTTCCAGGTCAATGACCACTATATCCGCGGGAGCCCCGCGGCGCAGGCTGCCTCCCTCCAGACCCAGCAGCTCCGCCGGGCGGCAGGAGTATGCCCGCACCAGGTCGGAGAGAGAAAGCTTCCCCTTGCCCACCAGCTCCGTGAAGAGCATGGGCGCTGCCGTTTCCAGGCCCGCTATGCCGCAGGGAGCCTCTTTCAGGCCGGCCGCCTTTTCTGCGGGAGTATGGGGCGCATGATCGGTGGCAATAATGTCGATTAAACCGGTGCGCAGCGCTTCAAGCAAGGCCCGGCAGTCATCGGCCGTCCGCAGCGGTGGATTGACCTTGGCTACCGCCCCGCTGCGGCTAATTTCATCCGCCGTCAGCAGGAGATGGTGGGGAGTGACCTCCGCCGTAACCGGGAGGCCCCGCTCTTTGGCCCAGGCCAGGAGCTCTACCGAACCGGCTGTGCTGAGATGGGCCAGGTGAAGAGGCACACCCGCAGCCTGCGCCAGGATTATATCCCGGGCAACGGCTGCGGTTTCGGCTGCTGCGGGGATGCCGGGCAGCCCCAGCCTTTTGCTCACAGCCCCTTCGTGGAGCAGCCCCCCGGCAGCCAGTAAAAGATCTTCGCTGTGGGAAATAATGACGGCGCCTGGGAAGCGGGCCAGCGCCCGCATGATCTGCAAAAAAAGGCGGCTGTCGGCAACGGGAGAGCCGTCATCGCTGAAAGCGCGCACCCCGGCCTCGTAGAGCTCATTGAATGCGGCCGGCTCCCGGCCGCGCCGCCCGCGGGTCAGCGCTCCCACCGGGTAAACCCGGCAATGTCCGGCCGCGGCTGCCTTTCTTCTAACCAGCTCCACCACCGCCGCGCTATCCGCCGCCGGTTCGGTGTTCGGCATTGCCGCAAGGGAGGTGATGCCGCCGGCCGCGGCTGCCGCGGTGCCGCTGGCAATAGTTTCCTTATCTTCAAAGCCGGGCTCGCGCAAGTGCACGTGGAGATCGATAAATCCCGGCAGGACCGTCTTGCCCGTGAGATCAATGATCCGGGCATTGCCGGGAGAGATTTGCGGCTCCACCGCCGCAACCCTGCCGCCTTCAATCAGCAGATCGCAGCGCCCCTCCAGGTCCTGTGAAGGGTCCACCATGCGGCCGCCCTTTAAACAAATCCGCATAACCGTACGCTCCAGCAGTTAGATTCCGGATAATAATATAAAACAATTATTTCGTAAAATGCAACCGGGCCTCATTACACAGAACAGCCATCTCTGCAGCCCGGCCTTTCCATGTGATAATAGAGCGAACCAGGCCGCGGCGCTGCATCTCCGCCAGGACAGCGCTCCGGATGCACAGAAAGACCCCTTTTGCCTGGGGGAAAAGGGGTTTCGCTGCTGCCGTCTTACCGGTTTTCCCGATCATGGCGCACCAGAAAGGCAAGCATGTTCCGGTAAGCCTTCTGATCAATTTTCAAAAGAGCATTGATCTGCTTATATTTTCGACCTACACTGCTTGGGGATACCCCATACGCCCTGGCCAGCTCCTCCTGGGTCAGATTCAAAAAATGAAACCGGGCCAGGCAGTACTCCAATCCCGCAGCCCAGGTTTCCGGCTTCACAATCCGCGGCATATGAGGGTAAAGTTGATTGATGAAATCAAACCAGATCGCCCGCGCATCCTGGAAAAATTCCTCGCTGTAATGTTGAGAACGGCGCATGTGTTTATAGGTGCAATCCAGCACTTCCGACCATTCTTTCCGCCACACCGGCGAGTACCGGGGCAAGGCTGACAGATCCTCTTCCACTATCTGCCCGTCGCAGAAGACCAGGACAGGGCCTTCTTTGTAAATCTCTTTCAGCTCGAGCAGCGCCAGCTGCCGGAGACGCTCCTTTATCCAGGGGTTGATGACAAAGCTCTTTAATATGGCAGCGCCGGCAGGGGACTTCACCTGGCCGCACAGCTGGATTATTTTCTCTTTCAGACTGTCACTGCCCTGGTAAAGCGCCCGCTGCAGCAAATATGCAAAGTCTTTTTCTGAGAATTTTTCAGCAAGGTCCTTGCCGTCCAGGGAGGAGAGCCATTGCTCCAGGGCTTCATTTTCAGGTCCGGAAAAGACACGGGGTTCTTCTTCATTCTCCTCTTCGTAATCGCCTTCCATGACCTGCAGCAAGTCGTGCGCCTCCCCGGCCATCTCTCCTTCCGGATCAACTTGCAGGTATTTTTTCAGGTAGCGCCTGGCTCTTGGCATATCGTCCATGAGGCCGTAGTTAAGGGCCATCAAAAAATAACACTCTGTCAGTTCAGGATCCAGGTTGCTGACTACATGTTTGAAAACAAGGTTTGCCTCCTGCAGGCGGCTGCTTTTGCTAAGAGTGCAAGCAAGGTGATAATGGATCTCGGCATTGGACGGTTCGATCTCAATGGCCTTTTTTAAAAAAAGAAGGGCCTTTGAGAGCTTGTTTTTCCGGTTATAGTAGTTTCCTTTTTTAAAGTAATAATTAAGATCCTGCTCCAGGGGAATAATTTTCTTGGATTGATCTTTTGTCTTTACCAGTCCTCTAGGACGATCTGCGCGACCCACCTTTTCACCACCTTGCCGGCATGCCTTGAAAGTACTAATACTTTCTCCAGCCGGCAGGGAATATCCTGCCTCATTCATATTTAAATAATGCAGCTGCCAGCCAGTGGCGGTTAATTTTCGTCAGCGGGCATTTTTAAATAGATGCTCCGCTCAAGGTGGCGGTCCCACTCCGTCCAGTCTCCCTCCCCGGAAGGGCGCTTCTCCATGAGCCTGACAAACTGGTTGAGCCGGGCGCTGACCAGGTCGGCATGAAACAGCGTAAAGGCATGGATTGTTTTGGGAACTTCGGGAGAACCCCATTCGCGCATCCCGTGGTGAGAGAGGATCATATGTTCCAGTTCCAGTTTCAATTGAAATGGAAAAGCGGGTATTTGACTTATTTTCTGATCCAGCATCTCTTTGCCGATGCTAATATGGCCAACCAGCTTCCCCCGGTCGGAGAATTCAAAGTCAAGGCTGGCCGGATCATACTCTTCAATTTTTCCTACATCATGCAGAGTGGCCCCCGTAAGCAGCAAATCCAGGCGGAGGTGGTCCGGGTAGAGCGATGCCAGGTGGCGGCAGATCCGGATAACCTCGAGGGTATGCTCGAGCAGGCCGCCGGCGTAGTTATGGTGAATCGACCGCGCCGCCGGTGCGAGGGCAAAACGGCGGGTAAATTCCTTGTCATTAAAAAAAGAAAGCAGCAGCAGCTTCAGGTGGGGATTTTTGATGTCATTGCTTATTATCTCTTTTAGCTCCTGGAGCATTTCGCGGGGATCCCGATCGGAAACGGGTTGGAAATAAGAACGGTTAATCTTTTCCGGATCAAGTTTACGCAGGTCGCTGATTACAACTTGGGGTCCGTAATAGTCGCCAACTTCTCCCCGGACAAAAATTACATCGCCTTTTTGCGGCAGCTCCTTAACCCCGGCTGTATCCCAGAGTATGGCCTTAATGCTGCCGCTGACATCACCCAGGATCATTTTTAAAAAAAATTCTCCAGCCCGATGAGGAGCGGAGAAGTTCCCCTTGCTGCATTCAAGCACCAGGGCCTGGGTTTCAACCTCGTCTCCTATCTGAAGATTGCGGATCAACTGTTTTTTCATTCTCATCCCCTGTCTAGAACTATTAATTAAGTTATTCATAATGTAACACATATCGCCGCTTTGGAAAAGGAAAAGATAAAAGCTA
>JAAZHP010000177.1 GCA_012510625.1 Bacillota bacterium | reverse complement strand
TGATTATACAATTATGCTAGGAGCGGCCGATAATATAACGGTAGGGGTCCACCTTTTCACGCAATATCTTCAGTTCATTTTCCGTTGGCGGTTCACTTTCCACCAGATCGGGTGACCAGAGCAGCTCAAAGTCAGTATTTTCCACGATCTTCTCCCTGCTGACTCCGGGGTGTATGCTCTCCACCTGCATCCGTTTCGTCTCTTCATCAAAGCCGAGCACGCAGAGATCGGTGATTACCTTGTAAGGGCCCCCGCCCGGAGGCAGTCCGGCGGCCTCGCGGGCCCCTTTCCCGGTAAGATACCCGGGAGAAGTTATAAAATTGATCTTGTTGGTAAAGCGGCGCGCGTCCTGCACAGTGATCACCATGATCCTCCAGCAGAACGAAGCCAGGTCGCAGGCCCCACCGCTGCCCGGGAAGCGCACTTTTGGCCTCTCGTAATCGTCTCCGATCATGGTCGAGTTGATATTGCCGTACATATCGATCTGAGCGCCGCCCAGGAAGGTGTAGTCAACCATGCCCCGCTGGCAGTTCTCCATGATCTCGGGCATACTCCCGGCGGCCAGCCCGCGGTAAAAGGTCCGCGAATCGCCCACCGATATGGGCATTGAAGGCAGCTGCGGCCCTATTCCTCCCGCCTCGAACATGATCATCAGGTTTGGCGCGTAAAGGCTCTGCGCCAGCATCGCCGCGGCGCAAGGCGCCCCCGTTCCCACGACTACGGTGCGGTTGTCCTCCAGCAAACGCGAAGCCAGGCAGATCATCAATTCCATGCGGTTGTAATCCATGTTCATTTCAACCCCCCGAAATCTATTTTTCAACAAGAACTTCCTGCTGCCGCAGCTCGGTCATTCTCTTCAATCCGCCGTTCAACTGGATGTAGCTCCAGAAATCCTCGACACCGTAAATATTTCGCTCCAGAAATTCGGTCAGCTGCTCCGGATCCTGTTCTACGCGCAGCCATTCCTGGAGATGCTCTTCGTCAC
Organism: Bacillota bacterium; assembly: GCA_012510625.1. Lineage (GTDB taxonomy): Bacteria > Bacillota > Dethiobacteria > DTU022 > DTU022 > JAAZIN01. Next base: position 622 of record JAAZHP010000177.1, on the reverse strand, counting down.
TGTAATACTCGTAGGGCATGTTGGCCGGGTAGGAGCCGTAGGGCACTTCGATAACCGCATCGACCAGGTAGTAAGGTATCGCCGTGCGGTGGGGCTCGCGGCGAATTATATCCTCGGGCACCAGCCGCTCAGTAGTGATGATTAGATGTTTTGCCGCCCGGGCCAGGTCGTAGTCCGAAACCATGATCCCGTCGACCTGGCAGTTTCCGTAGACATCAGCGCGATGCACATGGATCAGGGCCACGTCGGGAAAGAGCGCCGGTATGGCCAGATACTTCTTCCCGGTAAAGGGGCACTCCATTTCAACGGCGGCGCTGTGCTTGACCGTATCGGTGCCGAACATTGTCCGCGTGGGAATAAACGATATCCCCATTGCCGCCGCCTTGTATCGCCAGGCCAAAGCCGCGTTGGTCCACTCGGTTACCTCGATTTCGCCCTTCTCAATGGCCTCGCGAGAGCGGCGTGAAAGCCCCCGCGCTTCCAGCCCGATGATATAGGCAATATCGCAGCGGTTGATGCAGCGGCCGGCGGCGAGGATCTGGAAATCGTGGGTGGCGGTATGGCCGGCGAGCCCCAGGTTCTTCTTCCGCTGCCGCACGATCTCGTGCAGCAGGGCGGTGGG
>JAAZHP010000176.1 GCA_012510625.1 Bacillota bacterium | reverse complement strand
ATGTTCCAATACTTCACCCTATGAAAAGAGATCTTTTTTTTTCACCTTTAAAAAGGTTATTTTTGAACTCTTCTCTGATAAATGGGATTTGCTGGACTCCCCCCTTTGCAAAAGGGGGGCCGGGGGGGATTTAAAATATTGGCCCTCATGCCTGGCCCGAACCAAAGCATCATCAGATCAGGTATAATATAGGCAATGATATTAAAGATGGGATCTGGTCACTTGACAGGCAAGGAGTCCAAGACGCACCGCTCCGGATTCGTAGCCCTGGTGGGAAGACCCAACGTGGGCAAATCCACCCTGCTGAACTCCCTCCTGGGGCAAAAAATAGCCATTGTTTCTCCCAAACCGCAGACTACCCGCACGGCAATCCGCGCCATTCTCACCCGCGATGAAATGCAGGTGATCTTTATCGATACCCCGGGCCTGCACCGTCCCAGGCATGAGCTGGGCCGCTCCATGATCCGGGCCGCGCGGGCGGCGCTCCAGGAGAGCGACCTGGCCTGCTTTATTGTGGAGGCACACTGCCGGCCGGGGCCCGGCGATAACCATATCGCCGCTTCGCTGCAGGAGACCTCCGGGCCGGTCTTCCTGGTTTTGAACAAGGCCGACCTGGCCGCTCCGGAACAGCTCCAAAGCAACCGCCTTTTATACCGGGACCTCTATCCCTTTGCGGACTGCTTTACACTCTCGGCGCTGCGCGGGGAGGGCCTTGAACCGCTGCTTAATGCGATCGCCGCCTGTCTCCCCGAAGGGCCGCGCTACTATCCCCCGGAAATGATTACAGACCAGCCGGAACGCTTTATTGCCGCTGAAATAATCCGCGAGAAGATCATCCATCTTACCCGGGAAGAGATTCCCCATGCCATCGCCGTGGTTGTTGAAGAGATCTCGCCCCGGGAAGGCCGGGAACTGCTCGATCTGCGCGCCCATATCTTCGTGGAGCGCGAATCCCAGGTGGGAATCGTCATAGGCAAGGGGGGGCGCCTGTTGAAGGATGCCGGCAGCGCCGCGCGGCGCGAAATTGAAGTCCTCTTCGGGCGCCAGGTCTATCTCGATCTGCGGGTCAAAGCAAGGCGCGACTGGCGGAATCGCGAGCGCCTGCTTCGCGAATGGGGTTATAAAGAAACCTAGGACAGGATGATGCCGTTGCCTGAACGCAGTTACAAAACCGATGCTCTTGTCCTCTCGAGCCGCCCCCTGGGTGAGGCCGACCGCCTTATCGAGCTGCTCACCTGGGAGAGAGGGAAGCTCACCGCAGTGGCCCGCGGAGCGCGTAAAGTCAAAAGCAGGCTGGCCGCCGGAGTGGATCTCTTTACTTACGGCCACTACCAGCTGCACCGGGGCCGCAGCCTGGACCTGATTACCGGCCTGGAGGTTAAGGAGCACTTTACCGCCTTTCGTGAAGATGCCTCGCTTTATCCCTTCGGACTTTTTCTGGCCGAGCTCACCGGCCGCCTGGTTCGCAGCGCGGAGCCCGCCCCGGAACCTTGTTTGCTGCTCCTGGAGGGGTGGCGCCTGCTTTGCGACGAAACCCTGGTTCTTTCCGGCCGGATGCTTCTCTGCAGGGCTTTCGAGCTCAAGCTGATGGCTTCAACCGGCTTCCGCCCTCACCTGGAAGGCTGCTTGCTTTGCGATGCGGCGGAGGCCCTTTACTTCAGCCCCAGCCAGGGCGGCCTTCTCTGCTGCAGCTGCTCCGGGGGCGACGCGGCCAGGCTGAGCGCCGGGACGGCAGTCCTGGCCCGGCGGCTGCTCGAAGCTCCCCTGGAGCAGGTGAAAATGCTCCGCCCCCTTGCTGTCCAGATGCGTGAACTTGCCGCTATAGCGGCGGCTTTCCGCCGCTACCACTTCGAGATTGGCGAGCTGCGCTCAATTCAGTTGATCAAACTTCTCAACCCCGGGAGCAAATGTTAACGGCGCCGTTGGGACGGCGGATAAAAAATGCGCCGGATCGTTAAACTAGGGCAAAGGGGGTTGAACAGAGTGCAAATTTCCTTGGAAAAGATCGAACAGCTCTGTGAACGCGCCGGAATTGGCTATAGCGAAGCAAAAGAAATTCTCGAACAGGTGGACGGCGATCTGGTCGAGGCCTTGATTTACCTGGAAGAGAAAGGATCTCCGGGGCCGGGCCGTTTCTCAAGCTGGTCCCGGGATATTTCAAATCAACTGCGCCGGTTTGTGGCCGGGTTGCACCGGACCAGGTTTCGGGTCAAAGTAAAGGATAACACCCTGGTGGAACTGCCGGCGACCTACGGCGTCCTGGGCGCGGCGTTGTTTCCCAAGATTGCCGCGCTGGGGCTCATCGGGATGCTTTTCAGCGAAGGATCGATTGAGATACAAGGCGGGGACGGCAGCGAAGCGGCAGAAGATGGGTGCTTGGATGAAGATAATCTTGACAAAAAAGGGAATTCTGGTTTAGGATCGGAGCAGGCATAAAAACCGCGGACGCAATGATGGAAGGAGCAGCATGCAGGCAATTTCAACCGGGCCGGGGGCGGTTGAGCCCGGCTGTACTTCTGGCGAAGAGCTTTCCGGAGTGAGTCTTTAGATGGGACCGGTTCACCTTCGGGATGAACCGGGTGGAGCCGCGGGAGCAGATCTCCCATCCCTATGGCGTCAAGCCGGGGGCAGGAGGTTTTTCTTTATCGGGGGAAGGAGATGAATCCGGCGATGGACTTGCAAACGATAATTTTCAGGCTGCAATCTTACTGGGCTGGAAAGGGCTGCCTCATCTGGCAGCCATATGATATTGAAAAGGGAGCCGGCACGATGAATCCCGCCACCTTCCTGAGGGCTCTCGGTCCGGAGCCCTGGGCGGCGGCTTATGTGGAGCCTTCACGGCGCCCCACCGACGGGCGCTACGGTGAGAATCCCAACCGGCTCTACCAGCACCTCCAGTACCAGGTGCTGATCAAACCGGCGCCGGCGGCGATCCAGGATCTCTACCTGGAAAGCCTGGCCGCCCTGGACCTGGCGCCGCTGGAGCACGATATCCGTTTTGTTGAAGACAACTGGGAATCGCCGACGCTGGGGGCCTGGGGCCTGGGCTGGGAAGTCTGGCTCGACGGGATGGAGATTACCCAGTTCACCTATTTTCAGCAAATTGGCGGATTCGACGTGGAGCTGGTTCCGGTGGAGCTTACCTACGGCCTCGAGCGCATTGCCATGTATATCCAGGATCGGGACAATGTCTTTGACCTGGATTGGAACGGCCAGGTCCGCTATGGCGAACTCTTCCAGCAGGCGGAGTACGAACACTCCGTTTACAGCTTTGAGGAGGCGGACAGGGAGCTTCTGTTCCGGCTTTTTGATCTCTACGAAGCCGAAGCGGAAAGGCTCCTGAAATCAGGCCTCATTTTACCTTCCTATGACTATATTTTGAAATGCTCGCATACATTTAATTTGCTGGAGGCCCGGGGCGCGATCAGCGTTACCGAGCGAACCGCATATATCGGCCGGGTCCGCCGCATGTCGCGCCAATGCGCCAGGGCTTACCTGCAGCAGCGGGAGAAGGCGGGCTACCCCCTGCAAAATTTGCCGGAGGGGGTTTAGACAAATGGATATAATGGATCGGGTGCAAAAAGAAGATCTGCTTCTGGAAATCGGGTGCGAAGAACTTCCGTCCCGCTATATCCCGGGAGCGCTGGAGCGGCTGGAGGAGAAGGCGGCCTTGCTTTTTAAAGAGCACCGCCTCAGCTTTGAAGGCAGCAAAAGCTGGGGCACACCCCGCCGGCTGGCCCTGCTGGTCAGCGGGCTTGCTTCACGGCAGCCTGACCTGCAAAAGAAAGTAAAAGGGCCGGCACTGGAGCGGGCTTACGATACCGCCGGGTCGCCCACTGCGGCCTTGCTGGGCTTTGCCCGCAGCCAGGGGCTCTCCCCGGAAGAACTTATCGTGGAGACGGTCAATGGAACAAAGTTTATCTTCGCGGAGAAGGAGATTCCGGGACAGGCGACGGGGGAACTGCTGCCCCAAATATTGACCGAACTGCTGCGGCAGCTTACCTTCCCCCGGCCCATGTACTGGGAAAGCAAGGAATTCCGATTTGCCCGCCCCATCAGGCACCTGCTGGCCCTTTATGGCGAGAAGACGATACGGTTTGCCTATGCCGGGGTAACTGCGGGCCGGAGCACTTTTGGCCATCGCTTTCTTTCTCCCGGCTCCATTGTTGTGGAAAGCCCCGCCGCTTATCTCCGCTGTCTTGAAGAGAACTATGTTTTGGCGGATCACGAGCGGCGCCGCGAGGCCATCCGGCAGCAGTTAATTGAACAGGCCGCCGCCTTGGGCGGGCGGCCGCTCATAGACGAAGATCTCCTCGAGGAGGTCACTTTCCTGGTGGAATATCCGGTGGCTGTGGCCGGCTCTTTCTCCACCGATTACCTGGATCTGCCGCGCGAGGTGCTGATCACGACCATGCAAGTCCACCAGCGCTACTTTCCGCTGGTGAAGGAAGATGACGGCTCCCTGCTGCCCCACTTTATCGGGATTAGCAACAACCGTTTTCATGAAAATATCCGGCGGGGCTATGAGAAGGTGCTTGGCGCACGTCTGGCCGACGCCCGCTTCTTCTATGAAGAGGATTGCAAGGAGCCGCTGGCCCGCCATGCGGAACGGCTTTCAGAGGTTGTCTTCCAGGAGGAGCTGGGGAGCGTGGCGCAGAAACAGGAGCGGCTGCTTAAACTGGTGCGGGTAATAGCGGAGCGCCTTGGCCTTTCCGGAGACATAATCAGGAGGGCGGAGCGCGCCGCCGGGCTCTGCAAGGCGGACCTGGTCACGCACATGGTTCGCGAGTTTCCCGAGCTGCAGGGAATCATGGGGCGCGAGTATGCCCTGCTTGGCGGCGAAGAACCGGAGACAGCCCGCGCCATTTACGAGCACTACCTGCCGCGTCATGCTGGAGATGAGAATCCCCGCAGTATTGAAGGGGCTCTTCTTTCGCTGGCCGACCGCGCCGATACGCTGAGCGGCTGTTTCGCCGTGGGATTGCAGCCAACGGGATCAGAGGATCCTTATGCCCTGCGCCGCCAGGGGCAGGGGATCGTTTCCATCCTGCTGGAGCATGGATTTGATCTTCCCCCGGCAGATCTGCTCGATGCGGCGCTGCGGGAACATGCCAGCGCGCTATCTCTTACCGCCGGGCGCCTTGACACATTGCGCGGCGCCTTGCAGGAGTTCATGACGCAGCGGCTCCGCTTTGCCCTGCAGGAGAAAGGGCTCAGCTACGATGTTATTGAGGCGGTCCTGGCTGTTCCCTACCGTTCTGTGGAGGAGCTTTACCGGAGAGCCGCCGCCTTGGAGGAACATCTGCGGTCGGAACTGCTTAAAAACATCAGCGCCGCTTATATCCGCACGGCGAACCTGGTCCGCCGCACCCGCGGCGGGCCGGTGGAGCGGGCTCTCCTTGGCGAACCCGCCGAAAAAGAACTTTACCGGCGGCTCCTGGAGGTAGATCCCGGGGTGACGCAGGCGCTGCAGCAGAGCCGATACAACTCCTGCCTGGAGCTGCTGGGTTCGATGAAAGAGCCGGTGGATTGTTTCTTTGACCAGGTTCTGGTCATGGCTGAGGATGAGAGACTGCGCCGGAACCGGCTTAACCTGCTGGCAGCGGTGAAGGAGCTCTTTAACCGCTTTGCCGATTTTGCCCTGCTGCAGCTTGCAGATTAAATGGCTCTCCGGCAGGCGAATATCGTAAATTTGACCAATAAAACACCTTGAAACAGGGCGCCCGTATGCCTGCTTTTGGGGGTGGAGAAAATAGATTTAAGCCAAAGGCAGAAAAAAATCCTGGAAATTGTGAAAACATCCGGCCCCATATCCGGCGAAGAGATCGCTTCCAGGTTAAACGTTTCCCGTGCCGCTTTGCGTCCCTGCCTGGCGGTGCTGACCATGTCCGGCTTGCTCGAGGCGCGGCCGCGGGTAGGATATACCTATGCCGGAAAGGATGCCAAAAGCCTCTTTGCCGATTACATGAGACGCTTCACTGTAGGCGAGGTGAAGTCAGTTCCTGCCGTGATCCGTGAAGAGACCACGGTTTACGATGCCATTGTCACCCTTTTCGTCGAAGACGTGGGTACTCTCTTCGTCGTCGATGAAGAAGGCTGCCTGCAGGGAGTCCTCTCACGCAAAGACCTGTTGAAAACGGCGATTGGAGGGAAAGATTTCCTGCGGATTCCGGTGGCAGTAATCATGACCCGGATGCCGCATATAGTTGCCGTAGAACCGGACCTCGATGTGGTGGCGGCGGCAAAAAAGATCGTCGATTACCAGATAGACGCTCTTCCGGTGGTCAGGGAGCTGGAACCGGGCAAGCTTAAGGTAATCGGCAAGGTAACCAAAACCACGCTGGTCCGGATGCTGGCGGAGGTAAGCAGTTAGGGAGGAGGAAAGTGGATGAGCACAGCTTCTCAAAAGCCGGTGGTCTATATCATTTCCGATTCAATAGGCGAAACCGCCGAGTTTGTAGTCAAGGCGGCGGCCAGCCAGTACGATTCCGAAGATATGGAGGTGCGGCGGGTTCCCTTTGTCAGCGACGCCGCCAGAGTAATCGAGATAGTGGAGGAGGCGGCCGGGGCAAACAGCATGATTGCTTATACCCTGGTCCTTCCCGAATTACGGCAGCTGGTGGAGCGGGAAGCGGCGAAGCGCGATATCCCTACGGCCGATATTATGGGGCCGGCAATGAGCGCTTTCGCCAAGATTATGAAAAAAGAGCCTTACCTGGAACCGGGGCGGGTGCGCCGCCTCGATGAGGACTACTTCCGGAGAATGGCTGCCGTTGAATTTGCCGTAAAATACGATGACGGTAAAGATCCCCGCGGCTTCCGGCATGCGGAAGTGGTGCTCATTGGTGTCTCACGGACTTCAAAAACCCCGTTAAGCATGTACCTGGCCCACCGCCGCCTGATGGTGGCCAATCTGCCCCTCATTCCTGAAGTGGAGCCCCCGGAAGAGCTCTTTTGGGTTTCACCGGAAAAAATAGTGGGCTTGATGATCGATCCCGTGCAGCTTCGCTCGATCCGGCAGGAGCGTTTAAACAGCCTGGGCTTTGATATGCATGCAAATTATGCTTCCATGGAGAGGATCAAGATGGAGCTCGATTATGCCCGGCGGATTATGGATCGTATAGGTTGCACTGTGTTTGATGTCTCCAACAAGGCCGTAGAAGAAGTAGCAAATCAAATTGTGCAAATGATCAAGGGAGGTTGACAACCATGAGTGAGCAGATGGTGTACCGATTTTCACAAGGCAGCGCAGAGATGAAAAGCCTGCTCGGTGGTAAAGGAGCCAATTTATCGGAAATGACCCGAATTGGGCTGCCGGTGCCGCCGGGATTTGTAATCACCACCGAAGCTTGCAATAAATATTTCGCCGAGGGCCGGAAAATCTGGCCGGAGTTGAAAAAAGAAATTCTCAACGAAGTGGAGCAGCTCGAGAAGCTCACCGGCCGCAGTTTTGGCGGGGAGAATCCCCTGCTGCTCTCGGTTCGCTCCGGCGCGGTGTTGTCCATGCCGGGGATGATGGATACCATACTTAACCTCGGCTTAAACCGGCAGACGATGGATTACCTGGCCTCTGAGGCCTCCGACCGCAGGTTTGCCCTGGACTGTTACCGCCGTTTTATCCAGATGTTCGGTGATGTAGTCATGCAGGTCAATCACGATCTTTTTGAAGAGGTCCTGGCCGGAGCGAGGCAAAGACGCGGGGTGGAGAGCGATGCCGCCCTAACGGAGGAGGACCTGGATGAAATCGTCACCCGCTTTTTGGATATTGTCCGCCAGGAAACGGGAAAAGAGTTCCCCGTTGATCCCCGGGAACAGCTTTTTATGGCTGTAGAGGCGGTCTTCAATTCCTGGAATACGCCGCGGGCAATCGTTTACCGGGAGATCAACAAGATCCCCGACCACCTGGGCACGGCGGTCAACGTGCAGACAATGGTCTTCGGCAACCTGGGCGATGACAGCGGGACCGGGGTTGCATTTACGCGGAACCCGGCCACGGGGGAGGCGGAAATTTATGGCGAATACCTGATTAATGCCCAGGGAGAGGATGTGGTCGCCGGTATCCGCACGCCCGAGCCCATTAAAAAGCTCAGCCAGGAGATGCCCGAAATCTACCGCGAGTTTGCCGAACACTGCCGCCGCCTTGAGTCCCACTACCGCGACATGCAGGATATTGAGTTCACCATTGAGCGGGGGAAGCTTTACATATTGCAGACCCGCGCCGGGAAGCGGACAGCCGCCGCCGCGGTAAAGGTGGCTGTCGACCTGGTCAAGGAAGGATTTATTGACAGGGATGAAGCGCTGCGGCGGGTCGACCCGGCCCAGCTGGATCAGCTGCTTCACCCGCGCTTTGATCCCGGCGCCGAGATTAACGTGATTGCGCGCGGCCTGCCGGCTTCGCCGGGTGCGGCATCGGGTAAAATTATCTTTGATGCTGACAGGGCGCAGGAGCAGGCGGAAAGCGGGGAGGAGGTGCTCCTGGTCCGCCCGGAAACCACTCCCGATGATATTCACGGCATTTACGCCGCCCGCGGAGTGCTAACCAGCCGCGGGGGCATGACCAGCCATGCCGCAGTGGTGGCCCGGGGAGCGGGGAAGCCCTGTGTCTGCGGCTGCGAAGCGCTGAAAATCGACCTGGAGAACCGCCGGCTCACGGTTAACGGAGAGGTCTACCCGGAGGAGACCATCCTCTCCATTGATGGGGCCACCGGGGAGGTCATCCTGGGGCAGCCGCCTCTCATCGACCCGCAGCCCACGCCCGAATTCAAGGAGCTCCTCTCCTGGGCCGATCAAGCCCGCCGGCTGCGCGTGCGCGCCAACGCCGATACACCCGGCGATGCCCGCCGGGCCCTGGAGCTGGGGGCCGAGGGCATCGGCCTCTGCCGCACCGAGCACATGTTCATGGAGAAGGAGCGGGTGCCGCTGGTGCGGCGGATGATCCTGGCCGGCGACGATGCCGAGCGGGAAGCGGCCCTGGAGCAGCTGCTGCCGGTGCAGAAAGAGGATTTCAAGGGGATCCTGCGGGAGATGGCCGGCTTCCCGGTGACGATCAGGCTGCTCGACCCGCCGCTGCACGAGTTTCTGCCCAACCGTGAGGAGCTGCTTCTGGAGGTTGATCGGCTGCGCCGTGATGGAGCCGAGGCGGAGCAGCTGCAGCAAAGAGAGTCGCTGCTGCAGAAAGTAGCTTCGCTGGCCGAGCAAAACCCCATGCTGGGCCACCGCGGCTGCCGGCTGGGGCTGGTTTATCCCGCCATCTACCGCATGCAGGTGCGTGCGATCATCATGGCCGCCCTTGAGCTGCTTAATGAAGGGATTTCCCCGGAACAGATTAAGCTGGAGATCATGATTCCGCTGGTCGGCCATGCCGCCGAGATGGAGCGGATGAAGAAGGAAGTTGAAGAGGCGGCTGCGGCGGTGCTGGATGAATCCGGCCGGAGCCTGCCCTTCCTGGTCGGCACCATGATCGAGCTGCCGCGGGCCTGCCTGGTAGCCGATGAGCTGGCTGAAAGCGCCGAGTTTTTCTCTTTCGGGACCAACGACCTCACCCAGACCACCCTCGGCTTCAGCCGCGATGATGCCGAAAGCAAGTTCCTCCCCTTCTACCTGGAGGAGAAAATTTTGAAAGCCAACCCCTTCATGGAACTTGACCGGGATGGGGTCGGGAAGCTGGTAGAAGAAGCGATCAAGGGGGGAAGGCGCACGCGTCCGGAGATTAAGCTGGGCGTCTGCGGTGAGCACGGCGGGGATCCAGCCTCCATTGAGTTTTTCCATAATGCCGGCCTGGACTATGTGAGCTGCTCGCCCTTCCGGGTGCCCATTGCCCGCCTTGCCGCTGCGCGCGCGGCCCTGGAAGGGTAGGGGCGGGCTTCCACGCCCGCCCGATATACCGGTACAGACTAATATTAACTGTTCAGTTGTAGGGGCCGGCATGACCGGCCCGAAGCCAGGCCGGTTAGCGCAGCTGGCTATCGCTTGAAGCGCCGCCATCACCGTGGGGACTGGTAAAAAATGCAATTAGGGGCGGGCTTCCACGCCCGCCCGCACAACATCGGATATAAACGTAGGGGCGGGCTTCCACGCCCGCCCGTAACAGAAGCAAGAAGATAGAAGCAGGAAATTGGCCATTACTATACCATTACTAGGGGTTGGCATTTTACAGAATAAAGTAACGATTCCATTTGTAGGAGCAGAGGCATGCCTCGCCCCAAATGCTCCTCTCTTTGCAAAAGGGGGGCCGGGGGGATTTAAATTGCATTAATCACATTAACTCTAACTATACAAAATTAAGCAAACCCCTTAAATACCAAAATCCCCCTAAATCCCCCTTTAAAAAAGGGGGACTTTAAAAGCCTATCCCATGCATTTTTTTAGGACAGCCCCGACGGTCAGTCTACTTCTCAATTGCCTGCATGTCCAGCATCAACCCGTTTTGCTTTACAATCCAACCTTAAAACGGCCAGATCCGCTGCCACAAGCCGGCAAAAAAGTCTCCGGCCCGGCGCAGCAGGTTCGGAAAGAAGCCAAGCCTCTCCAGGCTTTCCTGTGCCGCCAGATCCACCTCGGCGATTAATTCACCTTCCGGGCTTTTCAAGCGCAGAGTGCCAATAATATCGCCTTCTTTAACCGGGGCGTCTACCGCATCAGGAAGTTCAAACTCTTCAATTATTTTGTAGCTGCTGTCATTGCGGGGCACCACGGCCTGCACCGGGCCTTCAGCAACCAGGCCCACAGCCCGCTTCTGGCCCCGCTTCACCGGCAGCTCGGCAACAACCTCGTTTTCTTCATAAAGCGTTTTCATTTCGAAATTGCGAAAGCCGTGGTTAAGCAGGGCAATGCTGTCTTCACGACGCTCTTCTTCAGAGGCCGTGTTCATGACTACGGAAATCAACCGCATTCCCTGCTGCTTGCTCGTCGCAGCCAGGCAATAGCCGGCCCCGGGAGTGCTGCCGGTTTTAAGACCGTCCGCACCCGGGAAATTTCCCAGGAGGGGATTAAGGTTGAACTGGCGAATTTCATTAAAGGTAAATTCTTTTTCCGACTGGAAGGCGGTTGCCTCCGGCTGCGTGCGAATGAGGTAAGCCGACAGGCGGGCAACATCGAGCGCGCTCATGTAATGATCCGGGGCGTCCATGCCGTGGCTGTTGGTAAAATGGCTGTTCTCCAGGCCCAGCTCGGCCGCCCGCCGGTTCATGCGCTGGACAAAGGCCGCTTCGGAGCCGCTGAGGTACTCGGCTACGGCAACGCAGGCATCGTTGGCCGATACAATGGTGATGCCTTTGATCAGATCTCTAAATGAAACCTGCTGACCGATATTTAAAAACATCTGCGAGCCGCCGGTTTTCCAGGCCTGTTCGCTCACTGTAACCATGGTATCCCAGTCCACCAGGCCTGACTTTAAATCTTCCATTACCAGCAGCAGGGTCATCAATTTTGTCAAGCTGGCCGGGGGCCGCGGCACGCGGCTATCTTTTTCATAAAGCAGCGTTCCATTTTCTGCGTCTATAAGCACGGCGCTGCCGGCATTAAGTTCAAGCTCAATCGCCGGCGCCGGCGCAGCGAAAGCCGGCTGGACTAAAGATTGAACGAATATAAGCATGATTAAAAAGCAGGCGATCTTATTTTTCGGCATCTCCATGTGCTAAATAACCTCCTACAGATGTTAGAGTCAATAAGAGAACGGAAAGGGTGATTCAAGTTGTTGCGCGTAATCGGATTAAACGGCAGCCCCAGAAAGGACGGCAGCACGGCTTACCTTCTTGACCGGGCGTTAAAAATAGCAGAAGGGGAGGGAGCTGAAACCAGTTTGATTCATGTTAATCCGCTGTTGCAGTCCCAAAAATATCCCTACTGCTTAGCCTGCTCATCTCCCTGTTCCGGGGCTTGCTACCGGGGAAGCGCCCTGGAAGAGGCCTTCCGCCGGCTGGCGCATGCCGACGCCGTTATCATCGGCAGCCCCGTTTATTTCGGCACGGTTTCGGCCCAGTTAAAGGGCTTCTGGGACAAAAGCCGCAAATTGCGTTCCGCGCAGTCTTTGCTCAACACCGTGGGGGCCGCTGTCACCACCGGCGGCGCCCGTTTTGGCGGCCAGGAAACTGCCCTGAAGACGCTGCACGACATGATGCTGGTTCAGGGGATGATCCTGGTCGGCGACGGCCACGCTTCCGCCGATGCCGGGCACCAGGGCTGCTGCGCCGGGGCTCCCGCTTCCGCCGATGAAAATGCTCTCCGGCGGATAGAACTCCTGGCACGGCGGGTAGTGGAGGTGGCCCGCAGCACCGCCGCTTTGCGCTAAAGTAAATACTTTTTGCTATACCGCCTTTTATTTCGCTGGCAGTGAGGGAATTCCTCTTTGAAAATTCTGCCTGACAAGTATACTTAAAGGCAGAATATTTAAAGATTTGAATTTAACCTGGTGGTTGAGAGGAATAAAGAACTAAACCGCGAAATATTAAAAATGTAAACTTTTTTTGAGACGAGGAGTGATTATTCTTGACCCCGCATCATATTCAGGACTTAACAGATAATGTGATTCCACCCTGCCAGGCAGCCTGCCCCTTGCACCAGGATGTGCGTGATTATCTTCTGGCCATCGCCACGGGAGATTTTGACCGGGCGCTGGCGATCATCAAAGAGACCAACCCGCTTCCCTCGATCTGCGGCACCATCTGCGCTCACCACTGTGAAGATGAGTGCCGGCGCAATGATGTAGACCGGCCGCCCTCCATCCGAGCGCTGAAGCGCTTTGCCGTGGAAAACAGCGCGGTGAAGGCGCCTCCCTCCGGGGCAGCGCCCGGTTCAAAGGGGAAAGTGGCTGTTATCGGCGGCGGGCCCAGCGGCCTGACCGCAGCTTACGACCTGGCCCGGCAGGGTTGCGCGGTAACCGTTTATGACCGGGAACCGTCAATGGGCGGAGCGGTGCGCCATTACATCCCCCTTTACCGCCTTCCCGACGGTGTAATTGACCAGGACATCGAAGAGATTGCCGCGCAGGGAGTGGAGTTCAAAACCGGATTTGAGCTTGGAGGCAACCTGTCGCTCGATGATCTTGAAAAGGAAGGTTACAAGGCCATATTGATTGCCCTGGGCCTGCCGGTAAGCCGCGGCCTGGACATCCCCGGCGCGGAAGGAGAAGGGATCTACTATGCGCTCGATTTCCTGAAGAATGTAAAGCGCCACGATTTTCGCTTTGAAGGCAATCCTACCGTGATCGTAGTCGGCGGCGGCAACGTGGCCATGGACGTGGCCCGCTCTGCAGTTCGCTGCGGCGCCGGCGCCGTTAAGGTAGTCTGCCTTGAATCGTCGGATGAAATGCCCGCCTTCCCCTGGGAAATCGAAGAGGCCAAAGAAGAAAATGTTGAGTTTAACAACTGCTGGGGCCCCCGCGCAGTCATCCGGGAGAACGGCAAAATCACAGGCCTCGAGATGATCCAGTGCTGCTGTGTTTTTGATAAAGAGGGAAGGTTCAATCCCACCTACAATGAGGAGTGCAAGAACTTTATTACAGGTGATGTGATCATCTTCGCCATCGGGCAGGGAGGCGATCCCAAGCCGCTGCAGGGGCAGGTCGATCTCGATGAGCGCGGCCGCCTGGTCTTTGATCGCAAGACCATGTCCACCAGCCGCCCCGGGGTTTTCGCCTGCGGCGAGATGGTCACCGGCCCGGGGACGGCAGTCCAGTCAATGAAAAGCGGCCGTGTGGCGGCGCAGGCCATTTTAGCCTATCTGGAGGGTAAAGATTTCAACAGCGAAGCGCTGGAAGAGCCCGCCGCGCTGGAGAAGCTCGATCCGGCCGTGGCTGAAAAGGTAACCCGGGTAACACGCAATCCCCTGCCGATGATTCCTCCAGCGGAGCGGGTCAAGCATTTCCAGCAAGCGGAGCACGGCTTTGATGCCGCTACCGCGATTAATGAAGCCCGCCGCTGCCTGACCTGTATTGCCGGGGCGGAGCGGATCGATGAGCTTTGCGCAAACTGCCTCACCTGCGTGCGCGTCTGCCCCTACGATGTGCCGGTAATCAACGAAGAGGGGACCGTGAGCATACGCAGCGAGCAGTGCCAGGCCTGCGGGCTCTGCCTGTCCATCTGCCCGGCTTACGCCATCAAGTTTCGCGCCCCGCTGGTGGAAGAGGCTGCCGCTGCAATCGAGCCTGCCGTGAAAGGGCTGATGCAGCGGTCCGGCAGTGGGCCGGCGGTGCTTCTGATCACCTGCGGCTACGGGCCCTTTGCCCTGCCGGAGATTAAAGGCTTCGCCACTGACAACATGGCGCTGGTGCGCTATCCCTGCGTGGCCAAGATAGATACAGTTCACCTGCTCAAGGCCCTGGAAGCTGGCATTGACGGTATCATTGTGGCAGGCTGCAAAGAAGAGGAGCAGTCTGCCTGCCCGCACAAGGATGCCGCCGGCTGGATTCAGAAGCGGATTGCCCATGTCAATTCGCTCCTGGAAGAGCTGGGCCTGGGCGCCGGGCGGGTTGCCTACCTGGAACTGGCATTCTCTGAAGCCGGCGACTTTGGCCGGATCATGGAGGAAGCGGCTGAGCAGTTCAAGGAGTCCCCTTCACCCCTTCGCTAACTGAGCGAGGCGGGACCGGTGTCAAATAAGAAATTTCCGGAAGGCTGTCCCAAAAGGGCAGCCTTTTCTATTCATGCCACTTCCCAATTACTTGTAGGGGCAGGCCTTGTGCCTGCCCGCAATGCTTAACCGGCTCCACCCCGCCCGAGAAGAATGAAGGAACTCTTGTTCTGCTTGGCGACAGCCTGGATGTAGGGGCGGGGTTCCACCCCCGCCCGCAGAAGCCCGAAGGTTTATCCTAAAGGGCGAAGCCGAAGCCCGAAGGACTTCCATTGCTTGGCGACAGCCTGGCTTTAGATCCTTCGCTGCGCTCAGGACAAGCTCCCCCCTTTGCAAAAGAGTTTCCAATCCCCCCCCTTGCAAAAGAAATCTCAATACTCCCCTTTGCAAAAGGGGGGCCGGGGGGGATTTAAATAAACCAATAGACGTCATAGATTGGCAGAGATTCTCACCAGGAAACAACGCAGTCATGGATTCCGCCGGAATGAAAATGTCACATTATGTCAATAATATGAGGGAGCTTCCTAACGGAAATTCGCGGGTAAAGCAGGATTATCTCCCGGAGCGTAGAATATAGTGTAGCAGTAAAATTCTAATAGTATGTTCACGCAGGGAGGAGCGATCCAGGTCATTGTAGGATCGACGCAACAAAATCGCTTGTCCAGGGTGGCCTCGTCTCTTTACATTGCGGGATGGGGTTTTTCTTTCTTTCGCACACCGGCAAGGCAACTGTAATTCTTCAGCGGCGGTGAAGATTTTGGCACAGGGAATCCCGGAGCAGATCATTGATGAAATCAGGCAGCGATGCGATATGGTCAGCCTGGTGGGGCAGTATCTGACCCTGGAAAAGAGGGGCAGGCGCATGATCGGTTTATGCCCCTTTCACAGCGAAAAGACACCCTCCTTTACAGTAACACCGGAGAAGCAGCTTTTTTACTGCTTCGGGTGCGGCGCTTCGGGAAATGTATTTAATTTTGTCATGAGGATGGAGAATCTCTCTTTCCCCGAAGCGGTCCGGTTTCTTGCCCGGAAGGTGGGAGTAAAGATTCCCGAAACCGGAACCGCCGGCGAAAAGAGCAAGCTGAAAGAAGAAATTTATAGTTTGAACAGGCTGGCGGTTCGTTTTTATGCCGACCGGCTCTGGAACAGTCCTGCCGGGAAAAAAGCGGCGGCTTATCTGCATGAAAGAGGAATTAGCCGTGAATTCAGCGAACTTTTTTGTCTGGGATATGCTCCGCCGGGGTGGCAAAACCTGGGCGATTATGCGCAGAAAAAAGGAGTATCCTCTGAACTCCTATTGCAGGCGGGCCTGGTTACGCCCCGGCAGGGAGGCGGGCATTATGACCGGTTCAGGGACCGGCTAATCTTTCCCATATTTACCATAAGCGGGAAAGTGGCCGGATTTGGCGCCAGGCTGCTGGAGGCGGGAGATAAAAGCGGCCCCAAATACCTGAATTCGCCGGAGACGCCGGTATTTGAAAAAGGAGCCTTTCTCTATGGCCTTCACCTGGCCCGGGAGGAGATCCGCCGCCGGAAGTCAGTGATCGTGGTGGAAGGTTATACCGATGTGATTACCGCCTTTCAGGCCGGGATTAAAAACGTGGTGGCTTCCCTGGGCACTGCTCTCACCCCGGCCCAGGGACGGCTGATGCGCTCGCAGGCTGAAAAAGTGATCATCGCCTACGATGCCGACAGCGCCGGCGAGTCGGCCACATGGCGGGGGCTGAGAATATTGCAGGATTCCGGCTGCCTGGTGGAGGTGGCGGACCTGCCGGAAGGAAGCGATCCCGACGGATTAATCCGGCAGTACGGGGCGGCCTACTTTGAGGAAACGATTGGCCGGGCCAAACCTCTTGCAGACTACCGGCTGGAGGTTTTAAGAAGACGCCATGATCCCTCTGCAGAAGAGAGCAGGCTGCATTTTCTCGAGGAGGCGCTCTTAATGCTGCAGGATATACCGAACCTGGTGGAGCGCGATATTTACCTGAAACGGGTGGCCGAAGACCTCGGAGTTTCCGAGGGAGCGGTCCGGCGGGAATTAATGAGGCAGCAAAAAGCCGGCCGCAGTCATAATCTGCTGTCAAAAGATCAAACTAAGAATATTAATCAAGTAAAGGCCAACCCGGCTGAAAAGATGTTGCTCTCTCTGATGCTGCTAAACGAAGAAGCTGCCGGGATGGTTTTTGATGCCCTGGAGCCCGCCGATTTTTCAGAGGGACCGCTCCGGCAGGTTGTTGAAACAATTTTGAAATTGAAGGGTGCAAATCGTCTGGTGAGCGGCGAAGAGTTGATTGATTATTTTTCGGACGAAGATATCCACGGCCTTATTACTGCCGCTGTGACCGAGCCCAGCCTGCAGGGGCTGGAACCCGGTATAATGGCCCGGATGGCCGCGGATTGTATCGAAAGAATTAAGCGGGAAAAGCTGGCAAAACAAAAGGAATTAAGACAGCGGGTCTTGAAAGAAATAGACAGGAAAAAACAATATGACGATCAAGCCAAGAAACTACTTCAGGAGCAGTTGCAGGTGATTAAGCAACTTAAAAGCACTCCCTATCGTTCCGGAGGAGGAGAGCATTCACATGGCTAAGGAGATAGAAAAAGTCGTTCCTTTGGAAGAAGTCCAGCAGGACTTGATCGGCCGCGGCAAGAACAAAGGCTCTCTTTCTTATAAAGAGATCATCGATACTCTGCAGTCTTACGAACTTTCTGTGGAGGCGCTTGACCGGTTTTACGATCAGCTGGCAGAGCAGGGGATTGACATAGTTGATGAGACCGCCGGCAACGGCAAGAGTTCTGCTGTGGCGGAAGAAGCTGAAGCAGCCAGGGATGAAAAGGCTGATGAGGAAGACGATCTTTCTTTACCTGAAGGGGTTGCCATCAACGATCCGGTGAGAATGTATCTAAAGGAGATAGGCAAGATCCCCTTGCTTACGCCTGAAGAAGAGGTGGAGCTGGCCAAGGCAATTGAAAATAACAGCGAGGAGGCCAGGCGTGCTCTTGCCGAAGCAAATTTACGCCTGGTGGTGAGCATTGCCAAGAAATATGTAGGCCGGGGGATGCTTTTTCTTGACCTGATCCAGGAAGGGAACCTCGGGTTGATCAAGGCGGTAGAGAAGTTTGATTACCGCAAGGGCTACAAGTTCAGCACTTATGCCACCTGGTGGATCCGCCAGGCGATCACCAGGGCCATTGCCGACCAGGCCCGCACCATCCGCATTCCGGTGCACATGGTTGAAACGATCAACAAGCTGATCCGCATCCAGAGACAGCTGGTTCAAGAGCTGGGCCGCGAACCGCTTCCCGAGGAGATTGCCCGGGAAATGAATATCAGCGAAGAGCGGGTGCGTGAAATCTTGAAGATTGCCCAGGAGCCTGTTTCCTTGGAGACACCCATCGGTGAAGAGGACGACAGCCATCTCGGCGATTTTATCGAAGACCAGGAAGCGCAGGCGCCCGCGGATGCGGCGGCTTTCGAGCTTCTCAAGGAGCAGCTCGAAGATGTGCTCGATACGCTGACCCCGCGGGAAGAGAAGGTGCTGCGGCTCAGGTTCGGCCTGGATGACGGCCGCTCCCGCACCCTGGAAGAGGTAGGGCAGTACTTCGGCGTTACCCGGGAGCGGATTCGACAGATTGAAGCCAAGGCGCTGCGCAAGCTGCGCCACCCCATGCGCAGCAAGCGGCTGAAAGATTACCTGGAGTAAGCGGCCCCGCGGCGGGAACCGCTTCACATCCTTGCGTTTTAACCAATTGCAGGGGGGCTGTCCCAAAAGGATCATCCTGCTTTATAAAACGATTAGTTTAATCCTTTCATGCAT
>JAAZHP010000018.1 GCA_012510625.1 Bacillota bacterium | reverse complement strand
TTCTTTCCAGGCTATCGGCGTGGAGACGAATGTTTACCTGACTTTCTTGCAGAGCATCCCCTACCGCTTTTACAGCATCTTTGCCCTGGGGCTGGTTGTTATCGTCTCAGTGATGATGCGGGACTTTGGGCCCATGTACCATGCGGAGAAGAGGGCCCGCACCACCGGCAAGGTGCTCCGGGACGGCGCCGTTCCCCTGGCTGATTCCACCTCCTCGGACCTGATGGTTAAGGAAGGGACGCCGCTTCGGATCATCAACTTCATCCTGCCCATTGTTGTCCTTGTTGGCGCCACTTTCTACGGGCTCTACTGGCACGGGGTCCATGTTGGCGGAGGCGATCCCGGTTCTCTTCTCGATGCCCTCGGCAACGCCGATTCCAGCATCGTGCTGCTCTGGACCTCGCTCATCGGCGCGCTGGTAGCCCTGGTGCTGGCCGTGTCACAGCGGATCCTTAAGTTCACTGAGGCCATGGATACATTTGTTTCGGGGATGAAGTCAGTTTTCTTCGCCTGTGTCATCCTGGTCCTGGCCTGGTCCTTGAGCTCCGTCTCTAGCGAGCTGGGGGCGGCAGATTACCTGGTCGGGCTGGTGACAGAGGGAGGCGTGCCCTACCAGATCATCCCCCTGGTAATCTTTCTCATCGCCTGCCTGATGTCATTTGCTACCGGCACCTCCTGGGGAACCATGGGGATCATCACTCCCCTGGCCATTCCGGTGGCCTATGCCCTAAACCCGGCCATATTGATTCCCACCCTGGGCTCGGTCCTCACCGGGGCTATCTTCGGTGACCACTGCTCGCCCATCTCCGACAGCACCATTCTCTCCTCCACCGGCTCGGGAGCGGACCATATCGACCACGTCCGCACGCAGATGCCTTACGCCATTCTCGCGGCGGTGGTGGCGGCAGTGTTCGGCTTTATCCCGGCCGGGTTTGGAATTCCCGTCTGGATTACAATTCCCGTGGGCCTGGTGGTGCTGATTCTCTTTGTCCGCTTTGTGGGCAAGAGCACTGCTGCAGATGTTCTGGTGATCGAGTCGGATAAGGCCAAAGCAAAGGCCTAAATCAAGTTAAGTCAATAAGGAGCGCCGGCTGCTCAGCCGGCGCTTTTTTTCACGCCGGTCACTTCTTATAGCTTACTCTTTGCGTTTTCTCATTTACCGGTACCTGCGGCTTGCTGCTGGAATTCCACCGCTTTTAGTAGTCATGGACGCCTGAAAGGTAAAGAATCACTAAAAGGGAAAGAATCAATAAATGTCGAAGAAAATAAAAGCTTCAAAAAAGGCAACAGATAATAAAGGCGGGTGGCAGCAGTTTGGACCTTGCGGATATCGCCAGGGAAAACGCCATTCTGAAAACCGTACTGAACCATACCGATGAGGCGGTTCATATCATTGATTGTGACGGAATTACCAGGTTTTACAACAAGGTTGCCGCCGAAATGGAGGGTATGATTCCGGAAGAGGTCCTGGGTAAACATATTCTCGAGGTCTATCCTTCACTCACCCTGGAGACCAGTTCCCTGTTGAAAGTGCTTCAGACTGGGAAAGCGGTGCTGAACCAGCAGCAGACTCTGATCAACCGCAAAGGCCGGGCGGTGACGATATCTTATTCAACCTACCCTATTTACTACCGGGGCCAAATCACCGGCGCATGCGATATCTCCCGCGATATAACCAGGATCAAGGAGCTTTCAGAGAGACTGCTTGATCTACAGGCGAGCCTGCTGGGCAATAGAACAGTTACGGTTAAAAAAGAAGCAGGCGTACAGGCAAGTCCAACCGGGGCTCGCTACACATTTAATGATCTCATCGGGCAGGATCCCAAAATAATAGAGCTGAAAGTGGCCGCGCAGCGGGTGGCGGCAAGCCGCTCGCCTATTCTTGTTTACGGGGAGACCGGCACAGGCAAAGAGCTGCTGATCCAGGCAATTCACAATGCCGGGCCGAACCGCAACGGCCCCTTTATTGCCCAAAACTGCGCCGCGCTGCCGGCTACGCTGCTCGAAAGTATATTTTTCGGGACGGTTAAGGGAAGCTTTACCGGGGCGGAAGATCGACAGGGACTTTTTGAGATGGCCGACGGGGGAACCCTTCTTTTCGACGAAATCAATTCCATGCCCGTGGAACTGCAGGGCAAGCTTCTGCGGGTTCTGCAGGACGGCATCTTCAGGCGGATTGGCGACCACAGGCTCAGGAAAGTCAATGTCCGG
>JAAZHP010000175.1 GCA_012510625.1 Bacillota bacterium | reverse complement strand
AATAACGTTCCCCTTTACCTGGGGGCGAACAGTTTTACCCGGAAGGCTTTAAAAGGATTAAATGATCATCTTGTAATCTGAGCTGAATGTGGGTTCTTAAAAAAACCTACAGTGTCTTGACACGACCTGTCATTGCTATGAAAGCCTCCCCAATATTGTCATCCTGAGGGCGAAGCCCGAAGGATCTCTGCTTTTCATCCATCGTGGTGTGGGAAAGACGTGTAAATACTTAGCGCAGCGAAGAAACTCATCTTTTTATATCTTTTTGCTGGATCGCAAGCGTTCATTTGTCCAGTAGCGCCCGCAGGTTGCGGGGGAGCTGCCGGTAATAATCCAGCATATCCAGTGCGGCCATCTTTTCCCTGGTTGCGTCGGGCAGCGCCTCCAGAGAGCGATTTCCCAGGATCATTGCCGTTTCCGCCGCGGAGAAAGTGGCCGCGGTGACCGTGTTTTTCAGGCGTTCCCTGTTTTCCGGGCAGGCAGCCTGGCACGCCATGCAGCCGATTAGCGCATTGTGCCAGCCGGCGTCGATCCATTCCGGAAAATCCGCTTTACTCTCGTTGAACAGGGTCAGGCAGCGGTCGGCGCGGATCAGCGTCCGGTCTGCAGTGATCGCGCCGGTGGGGCATTTTTGCAGGCAGGCGGTGCAATTCTCGCACCTTTCCAGCAGGCGCGGCTGCTGCCAGTGGTCTTCCCGGCAGGGCATGTCGCTGTAAAATGCGCTCAGGCGGAAAAAGCTGCCCTCGCCCGGGATGTAGAAGATATTGTTTCTCCCATACACCCCCAGGCCGCAGCAGGCGGCCAGGAGCTTCAAGGGCAGCGAGGTGGGAGAAAGGTGATAGCCGGCGGGATGCAGGGTTTCTTCCAGCACCCGGCGGACTTTTTCCGTATCCTGCCGGTATATGTACGTGGGCGGGATGACAGCGGCTATAGTCCGTCCGCCAAGGTCAAAGCGCACTTCGCTGATGGGCTGGGGAGCTGCCGTAATGATGATGGAGGCTGCCGCTGCCATTTCCGGCGGGGGCGAAAATTTAAAACCCGCCAAGTTCTCCTTGTAAAAGGCTTCCGTTAACAGGTTTTTTTCCACGAGACCCTGCAGTGCCTCCCGCAGCCCGTCCAGGCGCGAGACGGCAGCAACTTCTCCCCGGCAGCCGATGGAGGCCAGCGCTTCCCGTATTGCATTTCGCCAGCTCATTTTGCTCACTCCTCCGGTTTAAATTACTGGCAACCAATTGGTCTCTTTATCTATATGCATAAATCTTCTTTATCCCGGTTATATGAAAATGTTCAATGGATAATGCATAATAAGGGCTTTAGTCTAATCTTGTAAATACGTCCAGATTTAAGCAGATTCCTTCCCTCCAGAAAAATTGAGCGGCAGGATACCGGCTGCTGCTTGCTTAAATTATTACTTATTAGGAAAGGATGGCTCACGTATTCCCTATATGTCATTCTGAGCACAGCAAGGAAGCTCTTTTTCGTAGTTGATAGGGAGCATTTTTAATTTGGTTCTACGTCATAAATAGTCAGGCAGGATCGTGTAGCTTTAAGCGTAAATAGTATATAAAAAATTGATTTTTTTGCACACCCAGTCTATATCCTCTTATTTTCATTTCATTCAAATGGAGGTTTATTGAATATGAAATTTAAGGAAGCAGATTTTTATTATGGGGCAGTTCTTTCTCTTTTATTTAATAATGGCATAGATCCAGCGCTAGTT
>JAAZHP010000174.1 GCA_012510625.1 Bacillota bacterium | reverse complement strand
TTTCCCCCCGGGCTCCGCCATCAATACTACCCCTTCTGCTTCAAGCCACGCACCAAGGTTTTCCTGGGCTTGAACCACCGGGGATAAAACCAATAAAAGCACAACGAAAGTCAACAACGGCAGCGACAGCCTCTGCAGCGTAGCTCCCCTCCATGCTTCATCCATGCAAAAGATTATTCCCCAACTTGTAGAAAAAATCTTATATGTGCGGGAAGGTTCTTTTGACCTATTACAATCCCCTGGGCCAATTCTCTCCCCCGCTCTTGTTCCCGCAGACAACAAAACTGGACCAAAGAAAGTAAATACGTTTCCTATTATAGCAAAGTAAGACGCAGAAAAGCGTTCTTTTTTTTATTTCCATCTCCTGTTATCTATTCCGCTCAGCATTCTTTAAGATGACCGCCGCAATCCGAGCTAACTTGTCCGGCAAAGTCTAAATAGTGTATACTTATGAACTAAGTAATATTTATTCAAAGGGAGAGAAAAAATGGATCAAACTATTCATGCTGTGGTATTTATTCTTTACCTACTTGCAATGCTTGCGATAGGCATCTATTTTTTTAGACTGAATAAAAGTCAAACCGACTATTATCTGGGCGGCAGAAAACTCAACTTTTTGGTCACCTCCATGAGCGCACAGGCTTCGGACATGAGCGGCTGGTTGATGATGGGGCTGCCCGGCACGGCATTTCTGCTGACTAAGAATTTTGGCATGGCCGAAGCATTCTGGACAGCGCTGGGATTGTCCATCGGAACGTACTTAAACTGGCTGATTCTCGCCAAAAGGTTGAGAAATTATTCGGAGAAATCAGGAGACTCCATCACGATTCCCACATACCTTGAAAACAGGTTTAGAGACAAGACTCACTTGATCAGAATCATATCCGCCATATTCATCGTAATCTTCTTCCTGATCTACACTGCAGCCCAATTTTCAGCGGGAGCGAAACTGTTTAATGCCGTATTCGGCCTTGAATATAATATTGCGCTGCTGATTGGCGCCCTGGTCATTGTATTATATACATTTCTGGGCGGTTTCCTGGCTGTCTGCTGGACTGATTTGGTCCAGGGAACGCTTATGTTCTTCGCCCTGCTTATCCTTCCAATTATAGCCCTAGCCAACCTCGGCGGAATTGCGGAGACTTTTAATCTGGCGGCCGCGATCGCCGGCGTCCCGGAGGGTTTAGGATTTAGTGAATGGACCGGCATTGGAAGCGGGCTTAATGCCCTGGCTATAATTTCGATTGCCGCATGGGGTCTGGGATATTTTGGACAGCCTCACATCCTTGCCCGATTCATGGGCATTGAAAAGGCTGAACATATCAAACCCGCCCGAAGGATCGCCATGGTCTGGGTTTTGATAACCCTATTTTCCGCTGTTGTTTTAGGAGTAATCGGCAAAGCATTCATGTCAACAATTGTTTCAGCGGAAGAATTGATCGCCATGGACGGAGAAAAAATATTTATCTACATGGTCCAGCATCTGCTTACCGGTCCTTACGCCGCCATACTGGCAGGCCTTCTCTTAACCGCCATACTGGCCGCGATTATGAGCACAGCCGATTCGCAGCTGCTGGTTACCTCTTCAGCCATTTCTGAGGACATTGGCAAAAACCTCTTTCGCAACAAAATTAACGAACAAAACACGATCTGGATCAGCCGCATTAGCGTTCTAGCCATCGCGGTGATCGCATTTATTATCGCCGGCGACCCCGACAGTTCGGTTTTTGACCTGGTTGCCTACGCCTGGGCAGGTTTCGGAGCGGCCTTCGGCCCCGCCATTTTGATGTCGCTTTACTGGAAGAGAATGAATTGGCAGGGCACATTAGCCGGCATATTGGCAGGGGGTATCTCCGTTCTGGTCTGGCGCAACTTCATCAAAGAATACATTGACTTGTATGAACTGCTCCCGGCCTTTGTCATATCGGTAATCTTTATTGTAGTAGTCAGCCTGCTTACCAGCAAGCCGGACGAGGAAATAGAAAAGGAATTTGATGAATTTATAAAGGCTGAACTGCAAAATTAATCGCCATCCATCACACGAAATGGCATGAAGCATCTGGGGCTGTCCTTGCCCACTTTGAGGACAGCCCCGTTTAAATAGGGTCTAGCGCCACCATTCTTCCGCACAAAGTCAGGAACCCGTCCCCGATGTGTTAGGCTTCCCTCAGCTCGGCAAGAATCCTTTCCGCCGCCGCTGCGGGATCCGGTGCCTGGGTGATGGGACGGCCCACCACGATATGGCTCGCTCCGGACCGGGCGGCCTCGGCGGGAGTCATGATCCGCTTCTGGTCGCCCGCGGCGCTGCCGGCAGGGCGGATGCCCGGCGTCACCCGCAGAAAATCCCGGGGGAATTGGGATAAAAGCGGGAGCTCGGTGGGCGCGCAAACAACGCCGTGAATTCCTGTCTCGAAGGCCAGCTTAGCCAGGGCCGCCACCTGCTCGGCCACGGGCCGGTTTACCCCGATGCAACCCAGGCTGTCCTGGTCCAGGCTGGTCAAAACAGTCACCGCCAGGAGGCGCATTTCGCCGCATTGCTCCCGGCAGGCCTTGAGCATCTCCGGGCCGCCGGCGGCATGAATGGTGCATAAATCAACCCCCAGGCGGCTGGCTGCCGCCACCGCCCGTCCCGCAGTGTTGGGAATGTCATGATACTTCAAGTCCAAAAAGACCTTCTTCCCCTGCTCCTTGAGCCAGCTGACCATGGCAGGGCCGGCGGCAGTAAAAAGCTCCATGCCCACCTTGAA
>JAAZHP010000173.1 GCA_012510625.1 Bacillota bacterium | reverse complement strand
GTTGGTTTTGTTGAGTTAAACATTAAATTGAGTTATAATGTGTGCGAGGACAGCAGGCGCCCCGGCGGGCGGTAAACCTCGCCGGGGAACCCGTTATCCAGATGAGAGAAGGTGCCCAGTTGATTCCGGTAAAGGTTAAAGAGGTAGTCCTGGATCCTGTGCAAAATCCCCTGCTTCTGCTGGTAGACATGGAAGAGACGATGGTCCTGCCCATAGGGATCGGCTTCTGGGAAGCTCAGGCAATTGTGCTGAAACTGCAAGGCCACATCACGCCGCGTCCCATGACTCATGACCTGTTTAAAAGCTTTTGCGATCGTCTTGATGTTACCGTGGAAAAAGTAGTGGTAAACGATATCAAGGATAGCACCTTTTATGCCGAGGTCTATCTAAAGACTACAAACGGAGAGCTCCTGCTTGATGCCCGGCCCAGTGACGCCGTAGCGCTTTCGTTAACCGTGGGATGTCCCATCTTTATTGACAAGAAAGTGATCCCTTATACCGTTTCAATCAAAGAACTGGTGGAAGATCAATCGCCTGAATCGAGCAGATTCGGAGATTCCGAAGACAGCGGACCGCTGGTGCACTGACCGGCAGCAACGTGGAGCTCAAAGGAAGTGATGGCCTTCCGGGTAGCTGTCTGCCTGCTGGAAATCCATATTCCCGCAGCTGGTTCATTAAAAAAGAAAAGGCAGGTTATTCAAAGCCTGGTTAAGCGACTGCGCAACCGGTTTAATATATCCATGGCTGAAGTAGGCTGTGAAGATCTGTGGCAGCGCTCTGAACTGGCCGTGGCCGCCATCTGCCGGAACAGCGGCGGCGCCGGCAGGGTTATGGAGCAGGTGCTGTCGTTCATTGAGCGCGAAAGCAATATCGACGTTATTTCTTCAAAAATCGAGCTTTACTAGCGTAATTAACATGGAGTACCGTTGTCTTAACTTTGGCCTATGATCAGGATAACGGAAATTGCCCAAAAGCAGGTTGCAGAAATTTTGCGGGAGGGCGATCAGGCTGTCGACGCTACAGCCGGGAACGGCCGGGACACTCTCTTTCTGGCTCGCCTTGTCGGTTCCAGCGGCCGGGTTTACGCTTTTGACATACAACAGGAGGCGCTTGATGAAACGGCGGCGCTTTTGGATCATCATAACATGTCGGAAAGAGTTGACTTGATCCATGCCGGGCATGAAACAATGGCCGCTTATGTCGAGGGGCCGGTGACCGCAGTGATGTTTAACTTGGGCTACCGTCCCGGGGGCGACCGCTCCATCGTAACCCGCCCGGAGAGCACCCTGCGGGGCCTTGCAGCGGCAATACAGCTGTTGAAGCCGGGCGGCCTGGCAACCCTGGTGCTCTATCCCGGCCATGCGGAAGGGGAAAAAGAGAAAAGCGCTCTTCTGGAATACTGCAGCGGCTTTGACGGTTCCGCTTTTGGCGTAGTTCATAGCAGGCTGCTTAACCGGGGGAAGGCTCCTCCGGAACTGCTTATAGTGAAAAAGTTTGGCCAATACCCTCAATTTTTAACTGGACAATGAAAAACTGGAGAGAGTGAAATGAGTTCTCGCAATATCTCGAAAACGGTCATCAAACGCTTGCCGGTTTACCTGCGCATTCTCGATAACCTGATCCGCCGGGATGTGGAGATCGTCTCCTCCCGGGAACTGAGCCTGGAATCGGGCTTTTCTGCAGAGCAGATCCGCAAAGACCTTACTTATTTCGGCGCCTTTGGAACCAGGGGCACAGGCTACAACACCGTATTTTTGCGGGAAAAGTTGTTGAAGATAATCGGCCTGGACCAGAAAACCAAAATCATTGTCATTGGTGCCGGGCACCTGGGCACCGCCCTGACCCGCTACAATGCGCTGAAGAATCCATATGTTGAAATTGTGGCCGCCTTTGACCGGGATCTGCAGGTTATCGGTCAAAAAATATGTGGTATTGAGGTGCTGCCTTTTGATCAGGCTCCTGAAATTATTAGAAAGCACAACATTAAGGTGGCGCTGATCACGGTGCCTGCGGATTCCGCCCAGGAAGTTGTCGACAAGGTGGTGGAAAACGGGGTGACGGCGATCCTGAATTTTGCCCCGGCAAAGCTTCACGCGCCGGAGGGGGTCCACATTCATAATTCTGATCTGACCATTGAGCTGCAGAGCCTGATCTACTACAGTACAGCCGAAGAGGAGCGCCTTTCCCGGTTGAAGCAGGGAGCCGAAGAGGAGAAATCGCAGAAGATGCTGAAGCTCGAATGATGGCTTGTTCAGAGTTGCCACGTTTACCCGCACCGTGATAAATAAAAGCGGTCAGCCATGTGGTCTTTTATAACAATAACCTGGAAGAATACAGCCTTCAGTATTAAAAATGTTTAAGAGTTGCGCCGTGCGGTTGACTTTTTGGGAGCATTTGTGTATACTGATCCTGCAAGTGGAGCTGTGGTGTAGCGGTTAACATGCCGGCCTGTCACGCCGGAGATCGCGGGTTCAATTCCCGTCAGCTCCGCCATTTTGCCGAGATAGCTCAGTCGGTAGAGCAGCGGACTGAAAATCCGCGTGTCCCCAGTTCGATTCTGGGTCTCGGCACCACATATGCGGAAGTGGCTCAGTGGTAGAGCATCGCCTTGCCAAGGCGAGGGTCGCGGGTTCGAATCCCGTCTTCCGCTCCATCTTGAGGCGACATAGCCAAGTGGTAAGGCAGAGGACTGCAAATCCTTTATCCCCGGTTCGAATCCGGGTGTCGCCTCCATTTTTATGCCGGAGTGGCGGAACAGGCAGACGCAAGGGACTTAAAATCCCTCGGGTAAACCATCTACCCGTACCGGTTCGATCCCGGTCTCCGGCACCATGTTTAAAGTATTGGCTTAAGACCGCACGTACCGGCGGTCTTTTTCTTATCATCATTACCGCGGCGACCTTCCGGATATGAAGGTATTTCAGGATGGTTGCAAATAATCCTCTTTATTCTCTATAGCGCACATTATTTCAACTCAATTATTAATAATTATTGCAAAAACAGCAAGAAAATTTAGCAAGTTGCAGGAATCTGTGTATATAAAGTTGAATATCAATATTCAATAAGCGTAGTATGTCCAAGGAGGTGATGGATGGATTATAAAGCTGTTATGAGCCGAACTGGAGAAATAGAAAAAAGGGGGATTATTTATGTTTAAGAGAAGCTTTCTGTTGTTGCTGGCGCTGATGATGGTTTTGGTGCTGGTGATTGCAGGATGCGGCGAGAAGGAAGAAGCGCTTGGCACGGGTGCCCTGGTGGACGAGGTAGTGTACTCATTGGAGGAAAGTCCCGCCGCGGCGGTGAGCAAGCTGAAATCGGGTGAGAGTGACATCTATGCTAATTCTGTCACTGACCCCGATCTCTTCGATGAAATTCTTGCCTCCGATGAAATCTTATACGAGTACAACTACGGTTCGTACCGTGAGCTCAGTTTCAACACCTGGGGACCGACCTTCGAAGACGGTAGATTTAACCCCTTCCATATCCCCGAAATTCGTGAGGCTTTCAACTGGCTCATCGACCGCAACTACATCGTCGAAGAATATCTCGGCGGATTGGGAGCGGCGAAGTACACCGTGCTCGGCACCACATTCCCCGATGCAGCCATCCGCTACCCGCACATCGTAAAAGAGATCGAGGAACACTATGCACATAACCCGGAAAAAGCCAAGGAAATCGTCACACAGAAGATGGAAGAGGCCAACTGCGAGCTGGTGGACGGGAAGTGGCATTATAATGGCGAAAAAATTGAAATCAAGATGCTGATCCGGTCTGACAGCCCGCCCAACCCTGCGGCCGGCAACTATGTGGCGGACCTTGTCGAGGATGTCCTCGGCTTCGAGGTGGAGCGGATGGAAAGGACCGGCACCGACGCCTCCCCGATCTGGTACGGGGCGCATCCGAAGGAAGGTCTGATGCACATCTACACCGGTGGATGGATTTCTTCCGCCATCCCGCGGGACCAGGGGAGCATCTTCGACCAGATGTACACTCACAGGGTGATGGCTTCTCCCTTGTGGACCGTCCTTGAAGAAGATCTAAAGGATTTCCCCGAGTTTGACGAAGCTTCAAGGAAGCTCAGGTTCAAGGAATTCACTAACATGGAAGAGCGCGAAGAGCTGTTCAAGACGGCGCTGTGGGAAGGCATGAAGTTCTCCCCGCGCATCTGGCTGGTTGACGTCGCCGGTGCCAACCCGTACAGGCATGATGTGAAAGTGGCGTGCGACGTTGCCGGCGGCATTGGCGATCCCAGCTGGGTATTTACCGCTCACCGCCATAAAGACGGCAAGCCGGTACCCACCGAGCTGCTGAGAGTCGAGCTGCCCAACATGCTGGTAGAACCGTGGAACCCGGTGGAAGGGTCATCGTGGAGCTACGACATGTACTTCACCCGCCGCGCTGTGGGCGGCGCCGGCACCATCCCTGACCCGCGCGACGGCCTTTACTGGCCGCTGCGGATTGAGAAGGCCGAAGTCGTGGTTGAGGAAGGGCTGCCCGTTGTGAAAACTCATGACTGGGTAACGCTGGAATTCGCCAGCGATATCGAGGTGCCGCTCGATGCCTGGGCCGACTGGGATCCGGAGGAACAGCGGTTTGTCACCGTGGAGGAGCGCTTCGGGGAAGAGGGAACGACAGCCCTGCGGAAGACGGTTGTCCACTACCCGGATAACCTGTATGAGACCCCGCTTCACGATGGAAGCAAGCTCTCCCTCGGGGACTTCATCCTGGCCATGATTATGACCTTTGATCGCGGCAAAGAAGCCAGCCCCGTCTTTGATAAAGCGGAACAGGCGGGACTCGAGGCCTGGCTGGATACTTTCAAGGGCGTGAAGATCGTTTCCGAAGATCCGCTGGTCATCGAGACTTACTCCGATATGTGGTATATGGATGCAGAGTTGAACGCCTCGGATCCCACCGATACCTGGTATCCGCAGTACGGCACCTATGCCTGGTCGGGCTACTGGCATATGATTGCCCTGGGCTGGATGGCCGAGGCTGAAAAGTCCCTGGCTTTCTCCCAGGACAAGTCCGACGATCTCGGAGTGGAGCAGATGGATTACACCAAGGGGCCGAGCCTGCCCATTCTTGAAGAGTGCCTGGAGAAGGCCATTGCCGACAACTTCATTCCCTACGAGCCGGTGCTTGGAGAATACATCAGCGCCGAAGAGGCGACCGAGCGCTGGAGCAACCTGAAGGCCTTCTACGAAGAGTGGGGCCACTTCTGGGTAGGCACTGGACCGTACATCATCAAGTCGGTCCATCCCGTCGAGAAGCAAGTTGTCCTGACTCGCTTCGCCGACTACCCCGACCCTGCGGACAGGTTTTTCTTCTTCCTGGAAGACCTGGCCATAGCGGAGTAGTGTTGCAAGCAAGTAGGGTTTTAACCAAGTGCTGACCGTGTAGGTGCGAAAGTGGAGGGGCCGCCTGGATTCGACCTGCGGCCCCTCCTACAATTGCCGGCTATCAACAGGTAGAGATTTCGAAACGGGGGGATCGTTTATGAGGGACATTGTTGCCAGGCTGGGTAAATTTACGCTGCTGCGATTGGTATCACTGGTTGTTACCGTGGTTATTGCCGTCTATATTACCGTATTTATCGCCAACTGGGGCGGTAACCTGGATGAAGTACGCAAGTTCAATATTGAGCATGACATCTCTATAGAAATTTACGGCAATCCCGCTTTCCAGGCAATGCCGACCAGCGAGCTCAAGGCGTTGATTGATGAGAGAGTCCAGCTGGAGTACGAGCGCCAGGGATTGAATCAGCCTTTTATCGTGCGCAGCTTCAAATATTTGCTGGATGCCATTACTTTGAACCTGGGGCGCTCGGAGCATATAACCAGCGACTCCGGCTCGCGCGAGGTCCGGTGGATCTTGCTGGAACGCCTCCCCCCGACTCTGATTTTGCTTGCCACCAGCCAGTTGCTCGTGTTTATACTCTCTATAATTATTGCTTTATACCTCTCCCGGCATTACGGGAGTATCCTGGACCGGATTATAATCGCTCTTGCCCCTACCTCGGCGGCTCCGGGTTGGTTGTACGGCCTTTTTTTAATTACTATTTTTGCCGCCGCGTTGAGAATCCTGCCCTGGGGGGGAATGGTGGATGCTCCGCCGCCTCCGACCACCTGGGGCTACTTTGTGAGCCTGCTAAAGCACATGGTTCTTCCCGTGAGCGCCATGCTGATCAGCGGTCTCTTCGCCAGTATCTACAGCTGGCGCACCTTCTTTCTGATTTACTCCAGCGAGGACTATATAGACCTGGCCCGGGCCAAGGGGCTGTCTTCGCGGACCATCGAAAGGCGCTATATTCTCCGGCCGACTCTGCCCCCGATCATTACACAATTCATGATTTCAATGATCTATGTATGGTTGGGAGCGATCATCCTGGAAACGGTTTTTGGTTGGCCGGGCATCGGCCGCCTGTTTTACCAGGCAGTTCAGCTGTATGACACGCCGGTTATCATCGGCAATGTTGTAATCTTAGGCTACATGCTGGCGATCACAGTGTTCCTGCTTGATTTCGCCTACGCCGCCCTTGACCCGCGGGTACGGCTGGGCCTGGAAGGAGGAGGACAATGAGCATGCTGAAAGAACTGCGCCGGCACCCGTCGGCCGTTGCAGGGCTGGTTATCCTTGTCATCTTCGTGGGCTTCTCCATTTACACGGTATTTGCCTTTCCTTACAGCGAGGCGATCAAGCTGTGGCGGGCCGGCCCGGGAGTGTGGGATGAACTGCCCCGGCGCGCCGCGCCGGTATGGTACGATTACTTCACCAGGAAGAAGCTCCCGCGAACCATCATCGTCAGCCTTGAAGATGGAGGAACAATGACGGCTGAACCCGCCGGCGACGGGAAAAACCGGGTAGAGATCGTGTTTCCCTTCGAGTACGCCTACGACGGATTTCCCAAGGAGATCAGCCTTTTTGTCGAAGCAAACATCGCTGCCAGGGGAGAAAGCTACTCCGTTTACATGCGGAAGCCGAACGGAGAAACGGTCACCTTGACTGAGGACATTAATTTTATACAGTCCCAGGCCTACCGCATTTCTCAAGAGGGAGGCCTGCGCATGAAACTTGGGGGCCTGGCTCCCCACGTGGGACTTTTTGTTGAAGACCCTCACCGTAAACCCGACCAGCCACTGAAGGGGCGCTACGAGCTGGTGATGCGGGGCGACCTGTCTGAGGAGGCCGAACTATCCGTGGCCAAGCTGGTAGTCTACGGGCAGGTGCACGGCCTGGCCGGCACCGATCATCTGCGGCGCGATCTTACCGTGGCCCTCAGCTGGGGCGCGCCCATCGCTCTCATGTTCGGTGTACTGGCCGCCGTCGGCACCCAGATCAGCACCTTTATCCTCGGCGGCATCGGCACCTGGTTTGGCGGCAGGCTGGACGCTATCTTTCAGCGTGTCACCGAGGTGTTTATGATCCTGCCCCTCCTGGCAGTATTGATTATGATCGGGCATTTCTACTCGCGGAGCATCTGGGTCATGCTGGGCATGGTTATTTTACTGAATGTTTTCAGTTCACCGTTAAAGGTATACCGGGCGATGTTCCTCCAGGCGAAGGAGGCTCCCTATATCGAAGCAGCCCGGGCATACGGGGCCGGAAACTTCCGCATTATTTTCCGCTATCTCCTGCCGCGCTTGACGCCCGTGCTTCTTCCCAATATGGTTATCGTCATTCCCACCTTTGTGTTCCTGGAAGCTTCGCTGGCGGTGCTTGGATTGGGCGATCCCGTCCTTCCCACCTGGGGCAAGATCATATTCGACGCGCGGACGAACGACGCCCTCTACATGGGAAATTACTACTGGATGATCCAGCCCGCGGTTCTGCTTATGGTTATCGGGTTCAGCTTTGCTCTTGTGGGCTATACCCTCGATCGCATCCTTAATCCGAGATTAAGAAAATTATAAAGAGGAAAGAGAGTAATGATGACAAAGAGTATCACCCGAAATACAGATGCAATAGCCGGCAGCCCCCAGGAACTCATTCAGGGCGAAGGGCCGCTGCTCGCGGTGAAGAATTTACACCTCTATTTCGGCACTTCTTTCGGCACCGTCCGGGCGGTGGAGGATATAACCTTTAGCCTTGACTACGGACGGTCCCTGGCCATTGTCGGCGAATCCGGCTGCGGCAAGACCTCCCTGGCCCGGGCGATTCTCAGGCTCCTCCCCAAGAACATCCATACCTTCAAAGGGGAAGTATTGCTGGAAGGCACCGATATAATGAAACTAAGCGAGGAGCACTTTCGACAGTGGGTGCGGTGGGCGAAGATTTCCATGGTTCCGCAGGCGGCAATGAATTCGCTCAATCCCGTCCTCAAAGTGGGATACCAGGTGGCGGAGCCTCTTTTGATCAGCCGGCAGATGGATAAGGAGGAGGCGCTTGAACGGGCAAAAGATGTCTTCCGCATCGTCGGCGTTCCCCTGGATTTCATGGAGCGCTACGCTTTCGAGCTTTCCGGAGGCATGCGCCAGCGGACCATCATTGCCATGGCTTTGATCTTGAATCCGCTCCTGCTAATCCTTGACGAACCGACTTCGGCCCTGGATGTCTTGACCCAGGCCAACATCATGAACGCGCTCAAGAAGATTAAGCAGGAGTTAAAGCTGACCTTCATCCTCATTACGCATGATATCGCCACCTCCAGCGAGCTTGCGGATGAGGTAATCTGCATGTATGCGGGGCAGGTGGTGGAGCACAGCAGTGCGGGGAGGTTTTACCGCGAACCTCTCCACCCTTACGCCCGGAAGCTCATGGCCAGCGTGCCCACCCTGCGCGTGGAGAAGAAACCGGACTTTATCATCGGACAGCCGCCGAGCCTGTTCAATCCCCCCGAGGGTTGCCGTTTTGCGCTCCGCTGCCCCGATAAATTCGAACGCTGCAAGGAAGAGCCGCCCCTCTTTGCCTGCGGAGGAGATTTGGTGAAGTGCTGGCTCTATGAAGGGAGTTGATGAAATGCCTGACGCAAAGCTGCTGCAAGTGAAAGATCTGCGGACCTGGTTTGAACTTAAGCGCTGGGGGTTTATACACGCGGGCTACGTGCGATCACTCGATGGGGTCAGCTTTGATCTTGACCATGGGGAGACAATTACCATCGTGGGCGAGAGCGGCTCGGGAAAAACTACCTTGCTGCGCACGATCCTGGGATTGGTCCCCCTTACGGGGGGAGAGATTATCTTTGACGGGAGGAGGCTCAACGGCTATAAGCCGAAGGATCTCGCCTGGCTTCATTCTCAGGTCGGTTTCGTCCAGCAGGACCCCTACGGGGCGCTTCCCCCGTTTATGAACATCAAGCGCATCCTGCTGGAGCCCTTGCTCATCAACAAAGTGGAACGGGAACTGCACGAGCAGCGGATTAGGGAGGTATTGGAGGAGGTCAGGCTGCTGCCTGTCGATGACTTCCTCTACAAGTACCCCCACATGCTCTCCGGGGGCCAGCAGCAGCGTCTAGTTATCGCCAGGGCGATTATTTTGCACCCCAAGCTGATCGTGGCCGACGAGCCCGTATCCATGCTCGACGCTTCCATGCGCGTGGAGATCCTCGAGCTGTTGCGCAAGATTCAGCAAAGCCATAAAATGGGCGTTATCTATATCACCCATGACCTCTCCTCGGTGCGCTATTTCTCGGAGCGCGTCTTTATCATGTATGCGGCCAAGCTGGTGGAGAAGACGGATGTGCGCAGCGTGGTGTATAACCCGCTCCATCCTTACACGGAAACCCTGCTTAACGCCATCCCCGACCCCGACCCGGAAAACGCCGCGCGGTTCAAGGATGTGCCGCCCGGGGAACCTCCCAGCCTGATTAACCCTCCCCAGGGCTGCCGGTTTCACCCGCGCTGCCCGCGCATCATCGAGGGATTGTGTGATCTAGAGGAACCTCCGGAGTTTGAGCCTGAACCGGGTCATTTTGTTGAGTGCTGGCTATATAACAAATAAATACATAAACAAGTAGACAAATAAATAAATGTTATCAACAAGTAAAATGATTATCTTTGGCCTGCTGCTTCTTTTTGCCGGCGCCGTACTGGCCTTCCTGATGGTTCTCAGGTTGCTGGAACCTTCATTTTTATTGAGTTTCCTCTCTTATATCTGTACGCTTACCGGCCTTATCTTGGGATTTGCCGGTTTGGCGCTTTATGTTCGCTCCCGGAAGCAGTGAGGGGGACCCGGGGGCAACAGGCCTATTTATAAAGAAGATGCTCATGCCCCGCCTGCGGCGAAGGGGAACACCGGATCGATAAAAAAGCACCGTCGAATCAAATGGAAAGGAGATTGGAATTGAGAAAAAAACTTGAAAGCGCCCTTTCCTATCTCGAGGGACTTAAAGTTGATTATGCCGACATCCGGGTGCATGACATCACGGACGAGGCCTATTCCACCGAGGACGGCCGGGTGCAGGCCATGATTGATCACCGGTCCAGGGGTTACGGTATCCGCGTGTTCCTGGGTGGCTCGATGGGCTTTGCCGCCTCCCAGGATTTTGAGAAGATGGAGCAGACCGTTCGCGATGCCCTGGCTATTGCCCGCGCCTCTCGATTGGCCCAAAAACGGCCGGTGAAGCTGGCCTCGCGTCCGGCTGCAGTAGACAGCTACCGGACCCCGGTAGAGATTGATCCCTTCAGCGTATCAAAAAAGGAGAAGCTGGAGCTGCTCCTTACCGCCGATGCGGAAATGCGGCAGGCGGAACCGGGCCTTTTTAAAACGGCGGGCACCCTCGATTTCCGCCGCGAGGAGAAAATTTTCGCCGATACGGAAGGATCTTATATCACCCAGGAGATCTACCATACGGGCGGCGGTATCAAGGCCTTTGCCGCCGATGGACGGGACCGCCAGGTACGCAGCTATCCCAATTGCTTCCGGGGGAATTTTGCCGCAGCGGGCTACGAATTTATCAACGATATGAGACTGGTGGAAAACGCCGCCCAAGCCGCCCGCGAAGCCGCGGCGCTGCTGAAAGCCGAAGAGTGTCCCTCCGGCAGGTTTGACCTGGTCATCGGCAGCAGCCAGATGATGCTGCAGATTCACGAGAGCGTCGGTCATGCCATTGAGCTGGACCGGGTGCTCGGCTACGAGGCGGGTTATGCCGGGACCAGTTTCCTTAACCCCGGCATGGAGGGTTTCCAGTACGGCTCAGAACATGTCAATATCGTCGCCGACGCCACCGTGCCCGGCGGGCTGGGTACTTTCGGCTACGATGACGAAGGGGTGCCCGCTCAGCGCGTCCCCATAATTACCGGGGGCAAGTTCGAAAACTTTATCAGCTGCCGGAATTCGGCCGCGGTTCTGGGCCGGCTTTCCAGCGGCGCCGCCCGGGCCGACGGCTGGAGCCGCATTCCCATTGTGCGTATGACCAACATCAATCTGCTGCCCGGCAGCATGGAGCTCGAAGAGCTTTTTGCCGGCATCGAGTACGGCTTCTACCTCTGTACCACCAAGAGCTGGAGTATCGACGACCGGCGTCTGAATTTCCAGTTTGCCTGCGAAATAGCCCATGAAATTAGGGACGGCCGGCTGACCGGAAAAATTTATAAAAACCCCATTTACACCGGCATTACCCCTGAATTCTGGAATTCCTGCGACGGGGTGGCCGGCGAGAAGTACTGGCAGATGTACGGCACGCACAACTGCGGCAAGGGCGAACCGCAACAGCTGGGCCGGGTGGCCCACGGCTCTTCTCCCGCCCGCTTCAGAGAGGTTAAGGTAGGTGTGGCCGATGTTAAGTAAAGAGAGAGCATATGCGATCATAGATCTGGTGCTGGAAGAGGCAAAAGGATACGAAACCGCGGTCATAGTCCAGGGGGGCAATGAAGCCCTGACCCGCTTTGCCAATTCGGAGATCCATCAAAACGTGCAGGCTTCAAGCATGGATGTGACCATAGCTGTCACCCGGGGCCATAAGCGGAGCGCCGTCACCACCGGCCTCTGCACCCCGGAGGGCCTGCGCCGGGCCACCGGGGAAGCCCTAGCCAACCTGGAATTTTTGCCGGAAGGAGAAAAGCAGCCGCCCCTGGTTGGCACGCCGCCCGAGATTGAGACGGTGTCGCTGGATGCGGAACTGGAAAGAGAGTTTACAGCGGAAAACAGGGCCCGCCTGGTTGCCCGGACCCTGGCCACCCTGGAGGAGGGCTACAAAGCTTTCGGCACCCTGGCTTATAACGTAAATCTCCTGGCCGTGGGCAATTCCCGGGGCATCAGGCGCCTGGCAATTCAAAACAGCGTCAACTACACCGCCCTGGTGGCCTCGGCCGGCGGCGGAACCGGATACGCCGAAGCCCGTTCTCACCGGGCAGGCGACCTGGACCTGGCGGGCGCTTTTGCGCGGGCCTATGAAAAGGCCCGCCTGAACCGGGACCCCGCAGAACTGGAGCCAGGACCATACACGGTTATCCTGGAACCCCTGGCGGTGGGCAATATTTTAGCGTTTCTCTCCTTAATGGGCTTCAGCGGCAAGAGCGTTCAAGACCGGGCCGGTTTTCTCACCGGCAAAATGGGGGAGCGGGTTTTCAGCGAGAAAATCTCCATCACCGACGACCATACCGACCCCAACACCTTTACACTGCCCTTTGATTTTGAAGGCTCGCCCCGCCGGAAGGTGACGATTATCGATAAAGGGGTGGCCAGGGAGTTGACTTATGACCTGAACACGGCCCTTAAAGACGGCACAGAGACCACCGGCCACGCGCTGGGCATCTCTCCGATGAGCGGCATGACGCCGCCGGTGCCGCTGCACCTGGTCATGGCCGGGGGCGACCAGAGCCTGGAAGAGATTATCGCCGGCACCGGCGACGGTTTGCTGGTGACCCGCTTCAACTACATGAACCCGGTTAATCCGCGCGCCGCGCAGCTTACCGCGCTGACACGGGACGGACTGTTCAGGATTAGGGACGGAAAAATAGCGGGGGCGGTAAAAAACATGCGCTTTACCGAAAGCATGCTCCATGCTCTTAACAACGTCGAAGCTGTTTCCAGGGAGCGGTATAGGACCGGGTTTTTCAATTTCGGTTGCTACTATGTGCCCGCGCTGAAAATAAACGATTTTCATTTTACCGGCAAATCCGGTTAAGAAGCTTGAACCCGGATTTATTCCCGGCGATGCCGCGGGGCATTTGACGGCGCTTGTCACAAACACGATGTCTGACGCAGTTCTATCACCAACCTTATTCAAGGGGAACTGCCAGGGCATCTTCTTTAAATCCTTTTTTCCTCTGGTAGCAAATAATCTGGATAACAGCGGCGAGAACCTGGGAGGCGGCGATGGCGTACCAGATGCCGGGGGCTTCCATCTTCAGGTAAAAAGCTAAAAACCAGGCCAGCGGCACCCTCAGGGCCATCCATGATAGAAAGGATGCGATAAAGGGTATTCTGGTTTCTCCGGCTACGTAAAAGGCCCGCGAGAGGATCATCCCCGTGGCATGAAGGGGTTCCACCACGGCCAGGGTGCGGACCAGGGGGACACCGGTGGCAATAACCAGGGGATCGTCTACAAAAAAGCCGATGAGCGAAGGAGCAAAGATAAAGATGTTCAGCGATAGAAATCCGATAATTAAGGCTCCGAAACCGGCGCAGGACCAGCCGCTCCTGTGGGCCCGCTGCAGGTTTGCACTTCCCAGGTTGACGCCGACCAGCGTTGAGGCAGCCCAGCCTACGGCCGCCGCGGGGAAAAAGGCATACTGGAAAATGAGCAGCCCTACGGAGTAGGCCGAAACGGAATAGGAGGCTCCGGCGGTCCGGGCTACCAGGCCCAGGATCAGGGAATTGGCGACCGCCTGGATCACCTGCTGCAGGGCGGCCGGAGCGCCGATGTGCAGGATCCCTTTCATGATTTCAGGGTTGTAGCGAAAGAGCTCCCTCCAGGCCGGCTTCTCGGGGAAAGCCCGCTGCCTGATGAGGAGAAAAGCCAGGGAGGCGCTTGTCGTAAGGGCCAGAACGGTGCCCATGGCCGCGCCGCTCGCGCCGAAGGGAGGCACGGGTCCCCATCCGAAGATGAAAATATAATTGCCGGTGATATTGATGACATTGGCCAGTATATCGAGGTACAGGGGAGTCCGGTTGTCCCCCACGCCCTGGAATACGGCCCACAGGAGAAACCGGCCTATAAAAAATAAAATTCCTGCCGATATGATCTGCATATAGGCCAGCGCCATGGGCTTCACTGCTGCTTCAGCCCCCATCCAATCCAGCATGAGCCCGGCCAGGCTGAAAGAAAGGAGCATGATCGCTCCGGCAAAAATCAGCGCCAGGAGCAGCGCCTGCGCCGTGGCCAGGACCGCCCCCCGGTAATCACCCTTGCCGTAATAGCGGGAGACAATGGCCGTTACGCCCGTGGAGACGCCCATGGCGCAGATGGACATTACCATGATCAACTGCGTGGCCATGCCTACAGCGGCTACCGCTTTGGCGCCCAGGGCTCCCACCATTTTCATATCGGCTGTTTGCACCATCAGGTGCAGGAACATCTGGATCAGCACGGGCCAGGCTAAAAACCAGATCGCTTTCGGAAGATTTCCTCCTAGAAGAAAATCACGTCTCTGTTCAATGGCCAGGCCGTGTTGAGTATCTGGTTTCATCTTCTACCTCGTTACTGTTTTGTAGCTTAGGGTCCGGTTGTTAAGCCTGGAACGCAATTCTATATCGCAATAACAGGCAGGGAGCGCCATGCCTGCGGAATCAAGACAAGCCTCCGGGCCAGGAGAAAAGTCCCGGAGGGTTTATATTAATATTCGCCTTGAGGAATGAAATTCCCTGTTTCCCAAAACCGGCTAGCCGTTTTCCTTTATATACCCCTTCCTGACAGCTTCGCGGATGATATTTAGGGTGAATTTCCACAGGGCGGGCGAGCTTTCCCCGATGGAGCTGTTGCGCTTGATTACCTGCGAATAGGAGATACCGTGCTCTCTCCATGATTTGCCGCCGGCGATATAGTTGAGGGTAAGAGGCTGCAGCCGGTCCAGGGCCGCGGCGAACCGTGCTTCCGGAGTGCGCTGCTCCTCGAACTCTTCCCAGAGTTCTCTAAACTCACGGGCCTGGTCCGGCGGCAAGATGCCGAAAAGCCGGTCTGCTGCAGCCAGCTCCCGCTCTCTTTTCCCTGCGTTTGCTTTTTCATCGTAGCAGTATGTATCACCGGCATCTATCTCCACGAGATCATGGATCAAGGCCATCTTGATTACCCGCAGCAGGTCCGGACTCTCTTCCGCCCCTACATGCTCGCAGAGAACAAGGGCCATGAGGGCCAGGTGCCAGGAGTGTTCGGCGTCGTTTTCTTTCCTTGATCCGTCGGCCAGGTAATTCTGCCGGGTAATTTTTTTCAGCTTGTCTACTTCGATGACGAATTCCATCTGTTTTTTTAACCTGTCGATTTTCCAGCCCGCCTTTCATGAATATGTTTGCAACTTGCTTCAATTATACCAGAGAGCTCCGGGCTAAGGGGGTGCTTTCCCCGGACAGGTTTGCAGCCGGCTATCTCCGGGGCAGGTTGGGAAAGTATTTGCCCTGGAGCAGGATTTCGAATAAAGCAGTCCACCGGCCCACCCGGGCCAGGTAGCGGCTGAAAAT
>JAAZHP010000172.1 GCA_012510625.1 Bacillota bacterium | reverse complement strand
TTCGCTCTCGTAATAAACGGCCAGCAGCCGCCCCACTCCCTTTATGTAGGGGTTGTCGATGCCGCGGTTGTTTTTCGGGCCGTCCCGCGCCAGGTCCCAGTTCTGGAGCAGCTCCCAGGAGGTCTCTTCCAGGATCGCTTCCAGTTCTTCCAGCGAGACGCCGCCGGCCTCGATCACAGCCCGCCGCAAAGTTCCGGCAATAGTGCGCGACGCCTCGCCGTCATGGCGAAGCCTTTCCAGGGTGCGCTCCATCTCATCCTGGCGGGCGAAAAGCACCGCCTCGTATGTGGCGCGGCCGTAAGAGAGCGCCTGTAAAAGCCGCTCCCGGACAGCGGCGGGGTTATTGATCTCGGCGCCGTTTTCCAGCAGCAGGCGGGCTTCCCTACGCTCTCCCCAGGAGCAGGTGTAGGTGCCGCGCTCCCCGGCGCCATCCTGGAATTGCAAACTTACCCGGCAGGTATCGCCTCCGGGATGGGGCAGGCACCTCGCCAAAAATTTTTTCCAGTCCTCAGAGTTCCTTCTTAAGTCTGGCGGCAGAAAAAGGACCGCAAAGAGGGCGTTGACCAGGGTGCTCTTGCCGGCTTCATTGGGCCCGAAAAGTACATTCAGCCCCGGCTCGAACGAGTATACTCTCTCTTTCACAGCGCCGAAAGGATTGAGTTTAAGCTTCTCGATAATCATCTCTTCACCTCGTCTATGAGACGGTAAGCCAGCTGCAGCGCGGCGGGGTCATTTTTTTGCGCCAGCCGGGAAAGAAGCCGCTGGGGAAAGGAACCTGAAGGGAAGCGGTCTTCAATCAGCTCCGCCGAAAGCTCCACCGCCAGAGCGCTGTCATCGTCCTCCAGGTAGAGAAGAGATGAGCGCAGCTCGTCGAGACGGCGGCGGCGGCTGTTGTATGCCTTCTCCGGCAGGAAGCCGGACAGCCGCAGCTTCACCAGGGCCTGTTTTCCAGCCTGCCGCAGCTCCTCCTGCAGCTCATCCAGGCCGGCGGCGTCGCGCAGCTCCCGGGCGATCTCCATAAAACGAAATTTTCCGGTGGAAATGGCGCGGCAGTGGACGCCGCCGCCCTCCTCCAGGGTGGTGATCCAGGCGCTGCCGCCGTGCCGGCAGTCAAAGCCATCCGGCTCGGGGGTGCCGCTGAAGCAGAAAGGAGCCCCCTGCACCTGCTCGAGATCGGGATAACGCACATGGGTGTGCCCGAGAAACCAGTGGTGCAGCCGCAGCCCGGCCAGTTCGTTCTCATCCATGGGGAAATACTCTCCCTCAAGGTCGGGCGAAATCCCCCGCACCGTGCCGTGGGCCACGCCGAGCTGCCACCCGGCGGCGGGCTTTTCTGCCAACTCGCCGATCCAGCCCAGCCTGTTTTCCCGGGAATGTTTCCGGTGGCAGGGAGCCGGGTAGATCACCGCGTCAATCCCGTAATCGTGCAGCGGATAGGGAACCGTATCGGTGAGCAAAAGGAGCGCATCGGGGGCCAGTTCCCGCATCTCATT
This sequence comes from Bacillota bacterium, assembly GCA_012510625.1. Lineage (GTDB taxonomy): Bacteria > Bacillota > Dethiobacteria > DTU022 > DTU022 > JAAZIN01. The sequence goes on along the minus strand of JAAZHP010000172.1, from coordinate 4,133 downwards.
CCAGAGGCTTCCGTAGCCGTCACAATAATCGTGGTTGCCCGGCAATACGGCAATACAATCGCCCTGGAAACGGGAGAGGGTCCGCGCCACCCGGGCAATTATTTCACGGGGCATCTGCGCCCGGTGAAAGAGATCCCCGGCTATCAGGAAGATGCGGCACTGCGCCTCGTTGGCCAGTTCCACCAGCCGCTCCAGCGTTTCATAGCGCGCCTCAACCAGCTGCCGCCGCACCTCTTCCGGGTAGCTGCGATTGCCGAAGGTCATCCCCAGGTGCAGATCGGCGGTGTGAAATATTTTCAAAGACATGATCAAGCCTCCTGCCGGATTAATTTTACGGCATATTTTTCTATAACACTGTTCCCGCGCCTCCAATTCTCCTCTGGCCGGCTGGCTGCGAGCCGGGGGCGGCTTCAGTCCTCTTTAACCCAGCCGCGCGCTCTCTCCACCGCCCGCAGCCAGTCGCGGTAAAGGGCGGCGCGCTGCGCCTCTTCCATCAGGGGCCGGAAAGAGGCACTCTCGCGCCACTGCTCCGCCAGCGCCGCGCAACCGGGCCAGACTCCCGCCGCCAGGCCGGCCAGGTAGGCGGCCCCAAGGGCAGTGGTGTCGAGCGTAGCCGAACGGCGCACCACCGTGCCGGCGATGTCCGCCTGGAACTGCAGCAGCAGATCCATCACGCTGGCCCCGCCGTCAACCCTCAACTCGCCCAGGGAAATCCCCGCTTCTTGGCGCATGATTTCGAGAACATCGCGGGTCTGGTAGGCCATTGCCTCGACCACGGCCCGCGCCAGGTGGGCCCGCGTCGTGCCCCGGGTTATGCCAATGAGCAGCCCGCGAGCATAGGGGTCCCAGTAAGGGGCGCCGAGCCCCACGAAGGCAGGCACCAGGTAGACGCCGCCGTTGTCCTCGACCTGCTCCGCCAGCGGCCCAGTTTCCGAGGCGTGGTCGATTATCTGCAGTCCGTCGCGCAGCCACTGGATCGCCGCGCCGGTAATAAAGATGCTCCCTTCCAGGGCGTAGGTAACGCTCCCGTCAATGCCCCAGGCAACTGTTGTCAGCAGCCCGGAATCCGAGCGGATGGCCCTGGCGCCGGTATTCATCAGGAGAAAAGAACCGGTGCCGTATGTGTTCTTCACCATGCCCTCTTCGAAGCAGGCCTGGCCGAAAAGGGCGGCCTGCTGATCGCCGGCGATCCCGCCAATCGGCGCCCGCACCCCGAGAAAAGCGGCGGGGTCGGTCTCGCCGAAAATGACACTGCTCGGCATAACCTGCGGCAGGATATTTCCCGGAACTCCCAGGATTTCCAGCAGCTGCGGGTCCCACTCCAGCGTATGGATATTGAAGAGCAGGGTGCGCGAGGCATTGGAGTAATCGGTGGCATGGACCCGGCCGCCGGTAAGCCGGAAGAGCAGGTAGCTGTCAATGGTCCCGCAGGCCAGCTCTCCAGTGCGGGCCGCCTCCCGGACAGCGGGGATATGTTCCAGAGCCCAGCTAATCTTCGTCCCGGAGAAGTAGGGGTCCAGGACCAGCCCGGTTTTCTCCTGAAAGAGCTCCAGCCGGCCGGCTTCCTTCAACTCATGGCAGAGCTGTGCCGTGCGACGGCACTGCCAGACAATGGCGTTCGTCAGCGGCTTGCCGGTGGAGCGCTCCCAGAAGACCACTGTTTCCCGCTGGTTGGTAATGCCGATGGCCGTAATTCCAGCAGGCTCCGTCTCCGCTTCCTGCAATGCCTCTTTTACCACGGCAAGGGTGGCCGCCCAGATCTCTTCGGGATCATGTTCCACCCAGCCGGGCCGCGGATAATACTGGTGATGCTCCCGGGCAGCCCGGCCCAGGGGCAGGCCCCGCTCATCCCAGAGGATCGCGGTGGTGCCGGTAGTGCCCTGATCAATAGAGAGTATGCGCGCCTTAATGGTGATCGCCTCCCCGCAATTTAAGAATGCTGCCGCATAAACTGCGCCGTCTTTTTAAAAATCAGTTCCTTGTCGTAATCGAGCGTGGCCACATGGTAGGAGTTCTCCAGCCAGACCAGCTCTTTTTCGGCCGAGCCGATATGCTCTAAAATGTAGGGAGCGTTGGAAGGATGAACCACGTGATCCTGCCGCGATTGAAAGATGAGCGCCGGCTGCTTAATCCGGGGCAGCTCTTCATTCACCAGGCGGCACAGCTTCAACAGCTCTCCCAGCGCCCCAAGGGGGACCCGGTCATAAGATAGCTCAGTAACCGCGGGATCCTTGATGTCGCTGCCCACACCGGGCACAGTTTTCACGAGCCGGCGGAGCAGCGGCAGAAAGATTAGACGGAAATCTTTCATGAATACCGGACCGCAAATGGGGACCACGCCCTTCACCGTATCAGGATGGCTGCCGGCCAGGTGCAGCGCCAGCGTTGCCCCCATGGAGAGGCCGGCCACGAATATGGTGCGGCACTGTTTCCGGATTTCTTCCAGCCCCGCCTCGGCCGAGGCGATCCAGTCATGGTATGTATTGTCGAACATATCCTCCACTCTCGTGCCGTGGCCCTTGAGCCGCGGCCCAACCACGGTAAAGCCCTGGCCGGACAGGTATTCCCCCATGGGCCGCATGCTCGAGGGATTCCCGGTGAAACCGTGCACCAGCAGGCAGCCAACGTCACCCCCCGGAAAGGAAAAAGGCTCCGCCCCCGCTAAAATTGCGCCTTCCATTTCATGTTGCCCTCCTTTTAATGTTGAACTGAAAGCATCATCCGTCCTTTTATTCGTGTATATGTTTCTTGATTATTCGCATTACTCCTGCTAGTAAAAAGGGTTCTTCGCCTTTTCAGCAGAACCCGGGCAGGTCTATTCATCTCCCCGTTAATGGAAAGCATGAACTCCGGGAAATCAGGGCGGCCAAGGTGAACCTGCTAGAGCAGAGTGAAGAAAACAGTGGAAAAGGCCAGAACCACGGCGCCGATCCAGGCCATATGGGGCAATACTGCAGTCAGGGGGACCTTGAAATATTCAACGGTCAGCAGCTGGCACAGGTGCACCGGCGAGACTACGTATCCCCAGAAAGCACCCTGGTAAGCCAGGGCCAGCATGGCGGTTGAATTGCCCGTAACACCGAGCAGCGGCATCAAGACAGGCAAAGTCAGCCCCAGGGAGGCGTAGCAACTGCCTGTAACCAGGCCGGCCAGGTAGGGAAAAAGAAGGATCAGCAATACCGGGGGGACCCCGGCATGGTTGAAGATATCCGAAAGCTGTTCCATGGCCCCGGAATTGGCAATAAACTCTTTGAAAACCATAATACCCGCAACACCCAGCAGGATGTTAACCGGAATCCCTTTAAACAACAGGAAAAGCCGCTTCTTCAATTCTGCAGGCCACCCTTTCCCCGCCAGGTACTGAAAGAGGGCTACCGCCAGGGCCGACAGCAGCGCCGCCCAGAACGGCCACCCCAGCGCAACTAAGACCGCCGCCGCCAGGATCAACGGCAGCAGCCCATAGAGGAAACTTTTGATGTTTTTAACGAAACTCTGCTGTTCCCCTTTCACCGTAGATCCCCGGCCTGCTTTGCGAAAGACAAACCAGGTCCCTACCAGGGAGCCCACTGCCACCGGAGGTATGCTTAAAGCAGCCAGCGAGCCCGCAGAGATATCGCTCAGCGAGATCATGGCGATGAATCCGGGGAAAAAGGGGTAAATCGTCATGATGAAATGCCGGAAATAGACGTTTGCCAGCGCTCTCCTGGCCGGGCTCATTTTTAACCCCGTTCCCACCCGTTCCACCAGCGGCGCAGAAAAATAGGCGCCCCCCGGAATGGAGAGCAGTCCAATCAAGCTCGGCAGAAGCATGAGTAATACCCGGCTGTCCCGGATCAGCTCTTTTAATGCTTCGATCGCTTTTCCCATGGCGCCGTTGTGGTACATCAACTCGCTGAGGATACCGATACCCATGATCGCAGCCAGAAGATTAATCGTCTCTGTGGATATTAGAGCATCGCTGATGATGCGAAAAGACTCCGCGAGATCAACTCGCATGAAAAGAGCCAGGACCAGGGAGCCGCCCAGCATAACCAGGGCCATATTTTTCCGCAGGAACAATAGTACGAAAACAAGTGCAACTGCTACGATTACGCCAACCAGTTCCCTCATCTACTTCCTTATTCTCTGGTTAT
>JAAZHP010000017.1 GCA_012510625.1 Bacillota bacterium | reverse complement strand
GGATAAGGCTTTGTTAAATAGTGGTTTGTCCTAATAATTTCATCCCCATATGTCATTATTGCATCACCCGAACGCGCAGAGTGTTGTCCGCCAAGGGCTTTTGTCTCCTGCTTGCTATATTTTAAAGTGTCGTCGATCCCCGGGGGTTTTTGCACTACTGGAGGTCGACGACATATTGTTGCTGTGCCAGGCGTTTTTTTACTTACATCATTAATTCTGCGTTGCAGGATATTTCCCTGCTTTGGATTAAGCCGGCCAGAGTATACACAATTAACATGACAGGCATCTACAGGCGAAAAACGAAATGCTGCAGGTAAGGACATAGCTGCTGAATGACATAGTTTTGTTGTCCATAGGTTATCAATAGTTCTTTAAAACATGAACATTGTTTCATCATCGATACGCTTAAAACCGGTTTCAGAGTCGTAAAAATGCTCCAGCATGTCTCCAGGTATATGCATCGGAGCGCTTGTTTCGTCCAGGCGGCCAGCCAGCAGCTGGGCGGGCACAGAAAGCAGGTAGCTTGAAAAGTCCTTCTTAATAGAGAGAAAAGCCCGCCGGCGTTTCCAGAAATCTTTCTCGTTGACAACAGTGCTTTGATAGATTTGCCAGGTCTCAGCAGCAGTATCGTCAAGTTCAACGAAGACATTGACATAATGAGGTCGGTTTTTAATCAGGGCAAAGTTGGCCACGCCGAGCAGCTCTGACTCGCGGTCGCGGGGGGAAAAACGCCAGTATTGCATTGCCTCCAGCAGCGCTTTGCTTGCCGCGGCCGATTTGGCCTGCCGGATCTCTTCAAAATAGTTCGCAACGGCATCGTAAAAATCTTTCTCTTGAAGGGGTATCTCTTGTCCAAACATCTTCTTCGCCGCATGGGTGTGTATCTTGCCGTAAACATATTGCGCCAGCGTGGCTTCGCCCTTTTCATTGCGGTCCACCAGCTGCCAGACCCGGACCTGGCCGCGGTCGCGGAGAAAGTGACGGTTGCAGCGCCCGGCTGCCTGTACTACCGCGTCTATCGGGCCGAGATCGCGCCATACTTCGTCGAAGTCGAGGTCAACTCCGGCTTCGACCACCTGGGTGGACACAAGGACCGGTTTCTCTCTGCATTTAAGTAACTTCTCTAACTGCTGGAGGCGAGCAGCCCGCTCTTGGGGAGTAATGTTTGTTGACAGATAATAAAGCTCATTTAAGCCCAACTGATCTTTCAGCAGGCCATAGAAGGCAATTGAACTCTTGATCGTGTTTAAAATTACCAGGTAAGAGCGCTCGGGATGATAGCTTCTCGTAAAAGCTTCGGCCAGCTCTTCTACGGTGAGCGGCTGCGGGTTTGCCGTGACTATGACCCTGTTTAGGGTGGCAAAGCGCTTTCGTAGATGCGCCTCCGGACCAGCCAGCTCCAGGGCTTCTCCTTCTTCAAACCATTCCGGGCGGGTGGCTGTCATCAGCAAAACCCGGGCTCCCAGGTAGTTGCAGGCGCCGCGCAGTGCATTTTCTACCAGGGACCAGTATTCGACAGGGATGTTCTGGACCTCGTCGAGAATTAGAATGGCATTTTGCAGGCGATGAAATTTTTTAAGCATGCGGTTCTCACTGCCGATAAGGGTGTGCAGCAGCTGCACAAAGGTGGTGATGATGATTTCGCTCTGCCAGCTTTCAATGAGCAGGAGAGCCCGGTCCAGGGAGAGGGTTTCCTCTTCATCCCCTGCCCGGTGATAGGCGGTTTCGGCCAGGTGGTGGTGCTTGAGCAGCCAGGCGGAGGGAATAGGGGCGCCGTTCTCTTCAGCCTCGCTGCCGGCTTGCAAGACCTTTTTTGCAACGCGATAGGTTTGGTCCACGATGCTGGTGAAGGGGAGCGCGTAAATAATGCGCGGTTTTTCACTGACTGATCCGCTCATCTTTTCCCTCAAGATAAAGGCGGCGGCAAGGCCGGCCAGGGTCTTGCCGCTGCCGGTAGGGGCGGTGATGGTGAAGAGCTTTTGGGATAGAGGCGCTTCTTTGATGGTCCGGCAGACGGTATTGTAGAGATCTTCACGCATCCGGTCTGCGGCGGTGCGCGGCGGTCCAAATTGATCATCCCGGTATGCTTGGACCGGCTGAGGGGGCAAAAGGGCCCTTTCCGTGTCCTTGAGCCGGGCGGAATGGATCTTGTCGGCATCGATGACTGCAGAGAAAAGAGCGAGCAGGTCGAAATAATCTTGCAGTGCGGCGGAGTCACGCATATTCCTGGTTTGCCGTCTCCGGTGACGGTAAAGGTGGCCGTAAGGATGAATCCAGTTGTCAAAAAAGCGCTCCAGCAGCCTGGGCCAATCTCCATCCAGCCAGGCCGGCACCGGTCTATTGTTCTGTTCAAGCAACCTGGCCGTATGGCGAGCCGCCACCTTTAAGGAGCGTGCCACTGACTCTGCTTTTTGGCACAGCGCCTCGATCTGCCTTTGCGTTATTTTCAGCCGTTCGCTGTGGACCGGTTCCAGGTGGTCCCAGGAGGGACTGCTCAATTCACGGGGCGGCAGCAGTATCTCTTCGGGATCGGCCAGGTGGCGGTGATGCTGGCAGATGGCTATGAAAAGCGCCAGGGAGGGGAGGGGGGCCATACCGAATTCTTCGGCAAGATGGGCGGCCCAGAGCGCCGATAGAAAGGCGTGCTGCTTCTCCGGGCCGCCGCGCCCGGTGCGCAGGTAGCGCTGAAAGAAGGGGGTATATTTGCCGAAGTCGTGGGCCAGCCCGGCAAGAAGGGCCGCCTCGGTCAACTCCTCGCGCCGCGGGCTGGCCTGCAGGCGCGCCGTAGCGCCTGCGGCGGTTTTGGCCAGGTGCGCACTAAGCAGGTAAAAGCGTTTCCCTTCTTTGTGGGCATAGTATGGCATGCGCTATTCCTCCATAAAAACAACTGTGTCTGCTTCCGCACCGCCGAACTTAAAATGATAAGCGTCCGTGCGCAGGCGGGAGGCCAAAGGTTCCCCCTCGGTGTAAATCAGCGTAGCAGGCGGACGCAGGGTCCGCCCTTCACCGAAAGAATGGGGGGCCCGTTCGCGAAAGATACGACTCGGGGTGTTGCCGTTAAGCACCAGCTTCTGCAGCAGAGCGGTGTTCAGAACGGAAGTTAGCGTAACCTGCTGGCCCCGGGGAAGGCGCCGGTATTCGCCGGGTTCAAAGAGACCGTGAAACTCGAACATGGCCGGGCACTCGGTCAGACCGAGGTAAAGGGGGTAATGGCTGCGCCTTTCCCGCAAGCGTCGCGTCGTCTCCGTCAACAGCTCTCTGTCGGGGTGGCTAAAGAAGACGCGAAAACGAAGCCGGGGATGTGCTACCTCGGGCAGCAGCAGCTCCAGCGGGATCTGGGTCCCCGGGACCAGGCCGCACCTTCTTATTACGCCCAGGTCTTCCTTCTTGGTGCGGGTATAGTTGACCGTCTGCATCAGCCGTCTCCCCGGAACCTTGACCGCGACGCCGTAGCGGCCGCGGTCGAGGGTCCCGTAGTAAGAGTCGCGCTCCATCCCCAGTATCGCGGCAATGATTCCCATGAGGACGGTTCGCGGCGGAAAGCCGTAAGTAAGGGAGGAGGAGTTGGTATAGTATTTGCGGAAATGCGCCACCGGGCCGGTTAAATCGAACACGGCCACAGCTTCGATTTCAGCCAATGTTATCAGTCTCCTTCCCAAATGCGCACTCGCTCTTCACCAACCTGTCCGGCCAGCCAGTCCGCCAGGGTGACGG
>JAAZHP010000171.1 GCA_012510625.1 Bacillota bacterium | reverse complement strand
GCCCGCTTTCATTTGGTCATTAATCGGCAGCTTTGCGCATCGCCGGAAACCAGTTGCGGGTGCGCAGGCAAATCCGCACCAGGGCCAGCATCAGCGGCACCTCGATCAGCACTCCGACCACGGTGGAAAGGGCCGCCCCCGAGGTCAAGCCCCAGATAGTAACGGCGGTGGCGATGGCCACTTCGAAGTGGTTGCTGGCGCCGATCATCGAAGCGGGAGCCGCTTCTTCATACTTTAAGCCGATCAATTTGGCTGTCCCGTAACCCAGGCCGAAGATAAACAAGGTCTGGATCACCAGGGGAATAGCAATCATGATAACTACCATCGGATATTCCAAAATCACGTTGCCCTGCAGCATGAACAAAAAGATCAGCGTTGTCAGCAAGGAGACGATGGAAATGGTGTTCATGTGCCGTAAAAATACGTTTTTATACCATTCAGCACCCTTTGTTTTCAGCAGGCGCATCTGGCTTAAATAGCCAGCTACCAGGGAAACGCCAACATAGAATAAGACGCTTAGCAGGATGGTCAAAAATGGTACTTCGATATCGCCAACACCCAGAAGAAAGTTGCCTAGGGGCGCGTAAAGCACCAGCATAGTCAGCGAGTTGATGGCTACCATGACCAGGGTTAGCCCCATGAAACCCCGGGCGAGGTAACTCCAGACCAGGACCATTGCCGTGCACGGCGCATTGCCCAAAAGGATCATCCCGGCGAAATATTCTCCGGCCAGGGTAGGGTCGATGAACGGCACCCAGATCAACCGCATAAACAGCCAGGCGAAGAAAAACATGGTAAAGGGCTTGATTGCCCAGTTAATAATCAAAGTGAGCAAAACCGGCTTGGGCACCTTTACGGCGTTGACGACCTCGCTGAAGTCAATCTGCACCATGATTGGGTACATCATTCCAAAAAGCAAGACCGCCACCGGAATATTCACCTGGGCGACGGATAAAGAATTAAGGAATGACGCGGCACGGGGAAAAGCGGCACCCAGGCCGATGCCGGTTAAAATACATAAGGCCACCCATACAGTCAGGTATTTGTGAAAAAAACTAAGGGCGTATTCTTTTTGTGTACTCAAGTTCTTCACCTCTCCGGTAATATGGAAGTATAAATAGTTTTATTTATCTTTAATGCAGTATTACTCGTTTCCACTGTCCTCTCATTCCCCTAAAAAGATTGGGGAGGCGTCAATCAGATTTACACCGTGTTTTTGCCGCCGGGCACTCTTTAAAAATTGACTTTGCGACCGGTTGAAACAGCTTTTCCTCCAATAACGAGGCATATTGCTTGAAACCGTTTTTGTTCAAAGAATAATAGTTCCAGGTGCCGCGACTTCTCTCGTTAAGCAATCCAGCCTGCTTTAAAATTTTAATATGATGGGAAATTGTCGATTGAGAAAGGTTAAGTTTCTCCATCAACTCACACACGCAATGCTCCCTATCCAAAAGCAGGCGAATAATGTTAATCCTGTTTTCTTCACATAGGGCTTTTAAAAAAGGGAGAAGCTCTTTCAAATTCAATGCCTCCAACCGGTGGCTTATATCGATATTTATCGATTCTTAATTTCTCATTCTACTTATTACGGGGCGAAAGTCAAGAGGTTAAATCAGATTGTTGAATAAATATTTAGGGGGAAGAAAATTTCCAAGCAGATATGCTATTATGATCAAGTAGAAGCTTTTTCTAAAAAGCATAAGAAATAAAACACGTGGAAGGCGGTTTTATCGTGAGTGACAAAGAAAAAGATAGAGAGTTTATACGCAAAAAATATGCGGAAATTGCAATGAAAGGTTCGCAAGGCTGCGGGTGCTGCAGCGACGCCGGATGCTGCGGCGGCACTTTAATTAATCTGGAGAAAGTATCGATTGATATCGGTTATTCTATAGATGAACTGGAAAATGTTCCAGCCGGGGCCAACATGGGATTGGGCTGCGGCAATCCCATTGCTGTCGCCGGTCTAAAAGAGGGAGAAACGGTGCTAGACCTGGGAAGCGGCGGGGGCTTCGATTGCTTCCTGGCCAGAGAGCAGGTTGGGGAAACAGGATGTGTCATTGGAGTGGATATGACGCCTGAAATGGTAAAGCTCGCCCGAGAAAACGCGGAAAAAAGCGGCTATAACAACGTGGAGTTCAGGTTGGGGGAAATCGAACACCTGCCTGTCGCCGATGCTTCGGTTGACGTGATCATCTCCAACTGTGTGATCAACCTGTCTCCGGAGAAAGAAAAGGTTTTTCGAGAAATATACCGTGTGCTTAAACCGGGAGGAAGATTGTCCATATCCGATGTGGTGGCCACGGCAAAATTACCGGATAATATTAAGCATGACCCCGCCATGATGGCGGCTTGTATCGCCGGTGCCGAATTTGTTGAGGATATTAGAAGAATGCTGGCGGATGCCGGGTTTATAAATATCCGCATGACTCCCAGGGACAACAGCAGGCAGATTGTGCAGTCATGGGTCCCGGGCAGGAAAGTAGAAGAATATGT
>JAAZHP010000170.1 GCA_012510625.1 Bacillota bacterium | reverse complement strand
TATCTCCTGCCATAAAAAATCAAAGGGGGAATAATAGTTCCAGCGCAACCTGCCGGTGATGCTCGTTTCTCCATTATTCTGAAAGGTTTTTCTTTGTGTGATCAAGAATTAAATAAACGGTGTTTTTCCGGAAAAAGGCGGTATTTATTCCTTGAACCGGCAGCAGTACTTTTAAGCCGGCCGGACAGTTTCCCAAGAAAACGCAAAAGCGGGGTGTCGCGATTGCAAGGGAAAATGAAAGCTCTGATCAAGGAGAAGCCGGGTCCGGGAGCGGCGCTCAGGCAAGTGGAGATTCCCCGCATTGGGCCTCACGATGTGCTGGTCAAGGTTATCGCAACCTCCATCTGCGGCACGGATCTGCATATCTACAATTGGGACTCCTGGGCAGCATCGAGAATGAATCTCCCCGTGATCATGGGACATGAAATGGCGGGAGAAATCGTGGAGCTGGGGCCGGCGGTAGAGGGCTATTTCAAGGGCGATTATGTAAGCCTGGAATGCCATCAGGCCTGCGGCCGGTGCTACCAGTGCCGCACCGGCCAGGCTCATATCTGCCGGGATTACACCATCACCGGCGTAGATTTTGACGGCTGCTTTGCCGAATATGTCCGCGTTCCGGCGGCCAATCTCTGGCTGAACAGCAGGGAGCTGCCTCCGGAGATAGCCTGCCTGCAGGATCCGCTGGGCAATGCCGTGCTGGCCCTTTCGTCCGCTCCCCTTACCGGGAAAAACGTCCTCATCACCGGCTGCGGCGCCATCGGCCTTTTTGCCGTCGGCGTAGCCCGCGCAGCGGGAGCAGCCCGGGTCTATGCCGCCGACATCAACGATTACCGGCTGGAGATCGCCGCGCAGATGGGCGCCGGAACGGTGATCAATCCCCGCAGAGAAAGTCTGGTGAAGAAGGTGCACGCAGATACCGCCGGCTGCGGCGTCGATATTTTCGTGGAGATGAGCGGCAATGAAAGCTGTCTCCATGACGGGCTGCAAGCTATGAAGAACGGCGGGCATGCAGCCCTGCTGGGCATACCGGCAGACAAGGTAACCCTGGACCTGGCCAATGAGGTCGTCTTTAAAGGGATTACCCTGGCCGGCATCACCGGCCGGAAGATATTTGACACCTGGTATACAACCGCCGCCCTGTTGAGCGGGGTCCTCGATATCCGACCGGTGATCACCCACCGCATGAAGCTGGAAGATTATGAAGAAGCATTCGAGATCATGAAAGCCGGACAGTGCGGGAAGATCATTCTTTATCCCTAAAAATGAGGTGAGGCCATGAATGATTTGCTGGAACAGGTTTTAGGCGAAAAGATTGACGAGCTGAAAAATAAAAAGCTGTTTCGCGAACTGACAGTTTTACAGAGCGCGCAGGGCCCCCATGTAACAATCAACGGTCGCGATGTGATCAACCTGGCTTCGAACAACTACCTGGGCCTGGCCACCCATCCAAAAATAATCGATGCCGCCGTGAGAGCAACGAAGGAGCTTGGGGTAGGCTCCGGCGCGGTACGGACGATCGCGGGGACCCTGCAGATCCACCAGGAGCTCGAAGAGAAACTGGCCCGGTTCAAGCAGACCGAAGCGGCGCTGGTATTTCAATCGGGATTTACCTGCAACATGGGCGTGATCGAACCTTTGCTTTCACCGGAAGATGTGATCATCAGCGATGAACTGAACCACGCCAGCATCATTGACGGAATCAGGCTAAGCAAGGCCGCGCGGCGGATTTACCCGCACAGCGATATGGATGCCCTGGAAAAGCATTTGCAGGAATGCGCCGGTTACCGCCTCCGGCTTATTGTCACCGACGGCGTTTTCAGCATGGACGGCGATATCGCCAGGCTGCCGGAGATAACCGAACTGGCCGAAAAATATAATGCCGCGGTGATGGTTGATGACGCTCACGCCAGCGGCGTTCTGGGGCGGCGGGGGCGGGGAAGCGTGGACCATTTCAACCTGCACGGCCGGGTTGATATCCAGGTGGGCACCCTCTCCAAGGCCATAGGAGTGCTGGGCGGCTATATCGCCGGCAGCAGGAAATTGATCAATTGCCTGATCCACCGGGGCCGGCCATTTCTATTCAGCACCTCGCACCCGCCCGGAGTAACCGCCGCCAATATCGCCGCCCTGGAGGTAATGCAGGAAGAAAATCTTCAGGAAAAGCTGTGGGAAAATGCCGCCTACTTCAAGAAGGGGCTGAAACAGCTGGGCTTTAATACCGGGCAGAGCGAAACACCAATCACCCCGGTGATCATCGGAGACGGGGCCAGGGCCATGGCCTTTAGCGATGCCCTTCTCGAAGAAGGGGTCTTCTGCACCGGTATCGGCTACCCCACGGTCCCCGAAGATAAATCGCGGGTCCGGACCATTGTCACGGCAGCACATACCCGGGAAGACCTGGAGCAGGCTCTCGAGGCCTTTGCCAGGGTAAAGGAGAAACTGCAGGTATAGGTTGCAGGCTTAAGATTCACCACTTCGAAGGGCTTCTCTGAAGCCGCGATGGGCGGCATATCTGAGCAGAAGGTGCAGGCATTCGTGCTTGGGCACGAAAAAATAATCATTTTCTGCCGGCAGGCCGGCGTAGTAAGCTTTCGCCTGCGGATGTTTTTTTAGAAAAATAGCCAGCCAGTATGCAAATTTCCTCTGGCGGTCGAAGAGATCGTCAAAGTCCAGCCGGTGCAAATGATAGGCCAGCGCCCCGGGATCGTAGCGCATCGGCAGGCCCGCCCTGTAGAGCCTGTAGCCCAGCTCGATATCCTCGCAGGAGGCCTCGCGAAAGTCCTCGTCAAAGCCGCCGGCTTTGAGCACCCAGGCGCGCGGCAGGGAGAGGTTGCCGGTGATAAAAAAAGCAAAATTGACGTTCTCGTGGTCGGAGATCTGCTCATATGGAAAATAGTAGTGGTCAATAAGGGCTCTAATTTCAGGCCGCAGCTCGATCTCCGGGGACCAGGCGATACGGCCCAGCACGGCGCTGTCTCCAAAGCGCCCGTGCATGGCCCGGTGCCGGGCCAATAGATCGGGGGCGGCAAGGCAATCGTCATTTAAAAAGAGGACAATCCGCCCCGCAGCCCTCCTCAAGGCGGCATTACGCGCCGCTGCCGGACCTCGCCTTTCCTGCGCAAGACAATCAAAGGGAAAAGAGAAAGAAAGGGCGCTCTTCGTCAGCGCCGCCATGGTATCGTCGGTGGAGCCGTCATCGGCGACAATGACCTCAAAGGGCCGCCCTTCCTTTTCCTGCCTGTCTAGAGAATGCAGCACCCGCACAAGCGACTGGCGGCGGTTGCAGGTAGGGATAATCACGCTGATCAAATCTGCTGCGCCGGACATGGTCTAGCTCTGCCTCCCCTTTTCGTTTGTCACTTCCGCCCGCTTCCGGCGATGCCAGTCCAGCGTCCTCTGCAGGCCCTCTTCGAGGGGGACGGCAGGCCGGTAATTCAAGAGACGCCTCGCCGCAGAAATATCCGGCACCCGCCGGGGAACATCTTCATAAGAGAAGCCGTAAAATTCTTCATAGGGTTGAAAGATTAGCCCCCCCTCGCTCCCGGAAAGGCGGATAATGAGGCGGGCGAGATCAAGAATGGAAATCTCCTTGTCGGTGCCGAGATTTATGATGTGTCCTACAGCCGCCGGAGCCTCCCCTGCGGCAATCGTCCCCGCTACAATGTCGTCGATATAAGTGAAGCAGCGTGTTTGCCGGCCGTCGCCGTGGACTGTCAGCGGTTTTCCTTCGAGGGCCTGCTTGATGAAGCAGTTGGCCACCCCCCCGTAAACAGAGCTGTCTCCATGGGGGCCGTAGACATTGAAATAGCGCAGGATGACCACCGGCAGCCCTCGCGCGGCGTAGCCCAGGCAGAGATGCTCGGCGGCGCTCTTGGAGATGGCGTAGCACCAGCGGCTGGTCAAGGATGATCCGTAGAGGCGATCCGCACTCTCGTTAAAGGGAAGAACGCTGCTCTTCCCGTAAACTTCCGAGGTGGAGGTAAATACTATTTTGCGGCGGTGAAGCTGTGCCAGCCGCAGCAGCATTGCGCCCTGGCAGACGTTTGTTTCGATTACCCTGACCGGATCTTCTACATAGCGTTTTACCCCAACCACGGCGGCAAGATGATAGATTAACGCTACCTGCTTGATTATTTCAGCCAGGCCGCTCACAGCATCAAGAGGGCCGGGGAGCCCGTGAAAAGAGCGATCTTTACTGAGTTCATGAAAGCGTTCCTCTTTCCCTGAACTGAAGTCATCAATCCCCCAGACCTCTGCTCCCCGGTTCAGCAGCGCCTTGCAGAGATGGAACCCGATGAAACCGGCTGCCCCCGTAACCAGGCACTTCATCTTCCCACCTCCGCTCCTATTCCTACTCCCCGGTAATCGATGCCCAGCGCAGCCATCTCGGAGGGTTCAAAAAGATTTCTCCCATCCACAACCAGCGGGTTGGCCAGGCAGCTTTTCAGCTTCGCCGGGTTGAGATCCCGGTACTCAGGCCAGGCAGTCAGTATGAGCAGGGCATCTTTCCCTTCGGCGGCCTCGTAGGGGGACGAAGCCCACCTCAGGTCAGGCAAAAAAGCGCTCATCTGCCGCGGCCAGCTCATCATGCCGAGCAACGGGTCGTGAACGGTGACTTCAGCCCCCGCGAAAACGAGCTGCTCAATTACAGGCAGGGTGTGGGTTTCTCGAAGATCATCTGTGCCCGGCTTGAAGGAAAGTCCCAGCACCGCAATCTTTTTTCCTTTAAGCTCGCCCAGGTTCTCTTTCAGCCTGGAGACAACCAGGTAGCGCTGCCTTTGATTGATATACAAGGCTGCTTCCAGGAGAGGCGCCTCCTCCCCGGCATCCTGGAACTGGCCAATGAGCGAGCGCAGATCCTTCTCCAGGCAGGGGCCGCTGAAACCGGCGCCCGCTTCCAGAAAAGAGGGTCCAATACGGGGATCCAGGCCTAGCCCCTTGCTGACAACCCTGATATCGCCGCCGCTCTTCTCACAGAGACATGCCAGCAGGTTAATAAATGAAACTTTCAAAGCCAGAAAAGCATTGGCCCCGTACTTGATCATCTCGGCATTCTCCCAGCCGGTTTTAATCACCGGGACATGCGGCGGAGCGTAGACCCCGGCCACGATCTCCGCCGCCTCCGGTTCAGCCGAGCCGATAATGATGCGCGAAGGATGCCAGAAATCATCAACCGCCGAGCCCTCAGACAAAAATTCGGGATTCGATACAATCACCGCCTTTTCCGAAAGGCGCTGCTGCTGCAGCAGCCGGCTTAAGCGGCGGGCCGTGCCCACGGGCACCGTGCTCTTCACCGCGATGATCGCCCGTTTCTGCACAGCCCTGGCCACCGCGGTAACCGCATTTTCCACCTGGAGCAGCTCTGTCCTGCCGCCCGGCAGGGAGGGAGTGCCGGTACAGATGTAGGCCAGGTCAACCTTTCTTAAGCGCTCAATTTTGCCGGTAAACTCAAGCAGCTTGCATTTCAACCCGGAACGCACCAGTTCGGCAAGACCCGGTTCATAAAAAGGAATTATCCCTTTCTGCAGCTCCCTTATCCGGGCCGAATTCAGATCATAAGCAATGGTGTAATATCCTAAAGAGGCAAGACCGGCCGCCTGAACCAGGCCGACATGGCCGCCTCCTCCCACTATCCCCACAATAAGATCAGGCATAATCCTATCCACCTTCATAGTATTAATCAATAGCTATAATACGCGTATTACCGCCATGGGTTACCGGCACCGGAAAGAACTACAATACTGCAGTAAATGTTTTGTCTCATTCCCTTTCAGAGATGAACATTCCACAGGTGAAAAAGGTTGCGGTTAATGCTCATGCCGGAGTTGTTGAAATAGCGAAGCACATCGGCACAGCAAGGGCCGTCAAGAACCACAATCCCATTGATCAAGCCTAAATTGTACAGGCGGAGAGCCGCATCCAGGTTTAACGATCTTTCAGTAAACTGGTACGCGCAGAACTGGATATCAACATAGGGGGCAATGCGCTGTGAGAAGTGCCAGCAGCCTTTTTCCGGTCCGAAAAGGATGAACTGAGGGCGCGACTTTAAGTGCTCGAAACAGAGCCGGCGGATGGAGCGCAAGGCAACCAGGATCACTTCGCGGCAGGTTTCCGCATCATCAAGCCGGTACAGGGTGCAGCGGTCCGCCCGCCATCGATACAACGTCAGCGGAATTTTGTCAATGGCTTGAAGCATCAACAGGCGCACCCACAGGTCATAATCATAAGCTAGGCGGTACTGCGGGTCATAGCCGCCGGCAAGCTGGAAAAGTTTTTTTGAGTATATGGCCGAACCGTGGCACAGGTGTAGAGCATAGAACCTGTTGGCATAAATCTGGGCGCGCGTGCATACGGAATTGTACAGCTTCTCCACGGCGCGCAGCTCCAGTTCCGAAAAGCTCTTCTTACCGGGCAGGCACTCGATCAAGGAAAAGAGGGCGGCAATATGGGGGTAGATACGAAGATAACGCTCCTGCCTTTCCAGCCTTTCCGGTAAGCTCATATCACCGGTATCCTGCACCGCAATCCAGCTGCCCCGCGCATTCTGCACGGCAAGGTTCAAAGCGGCGGCGGGGCCGCTGTTATGATCCAGTTGAATTAAGCGAATACGGCGATCTTTGAATTGCTCCAGTATTTTACCGGTAGAGTCGGTAGATCCGTCATTGACGATAATAAACTCAAAATCCCGGTAGCTTTGCTCCAGAATGCTTTTCACGGTATCCTCCAGGTAATCCTCACCGTTAAAAACAGCCATGACCACTGAAATTTTCATGGATTAAGTCAAGACCCTCCGATCAAAACCGGGACATACCAGAGCGTTAAGCGGCCTCTTTCCAGTCCCCATAGACCGCCCCGGGCTTGCGGCCTGGATGGACCTTATCCGTCAATGATAAGTTATGAAAGTTTCCCGGGAAGGTTCCTGTTCGCTCCCTTTAGCAAGAGATCTATGAGTAAAATGTTAGCGGGGGGAGAGGATCGAAAAAACCTGCTTTAAGCAGGAAAAGAGAGACCTCGTTCCAGAAGGTATAGGTTTGAGAAACAACACCCAGGAAGGAGGCCTCTCAAGAAT
>JAAZHP010000169.1 GCA_012510625.1 Bacillota bacterium | reverse complement strand
GGCCGGGGGGGATTTGAATAGCTTCAAGCGCATTTACCAGAATAAAAGGAGCAGTTCCCTTATTTTGCTAAATCCCCCTAAATCCCCCTTTAGAAAAGGGGGACTTTAAAGCTCGGCGCGGCTGAAGTAAAAGGAGGCTGCCGCCAGGACCGCGGCGGCCACGATGAAAGCCGCCGCCAGCGCAGGCAGAAAGTCTGCCGGGACGGCGCTCCCCTTTAAGAGTTCCGCAATCAGCGAACTGAGGCGGTAAGGCATGTATTTCCCAAGCTCGGTCTGGTCAACAAGCAGCTGCGGCAGCCAGAGCAGGATCAGGAAAGCAAAGGCGGCTCCGCCCGCGGCAATCTGGCCGCGCAGCAGCGCCGAAGCGCCGAGTGTGATCGCCAGGATGAGCTCCAGGTAAAGCACCATAAAGACGGCGCCCCAGATGGTCGGGCCCACAGGCGGCGCCCCCATCAGGGAGGCAGTATAGAGCGCCGCCAGGAGAGTGCTCGCGCTCACTGTGAGCAGAACCCCGGCCGTATATGCGGCAAACTTGGACCAAAAGTAGGGTTGCCGGCCCACCGGCCGGGTCAGCACCCAGGCGCTGATACCCCGCTCCCGCTCATTGGCCACGGCGCCCATGGCGATGACAATGAGTATGAAAGCACCTATCTGGGCGAGATCGCCGAAAAAACTGGCCATGGCATCCACCGGGCCCATCTCCGGCATGACGATGGTGATCCCTTCCGTTCCGCTCATCAATTTTTCCATGATCTGCGGCATATACTTTGCCCCGATGGGGTCCAGGATGGCAAAAAAGATCCCCAGGAGCAGCAGCGCCGGCAGGCGAAAGGTCCGCCAGAGCTGCCGGAAATCCTTAACGAAGAGCGTTTTCACCGGCCATCCCCCCTTCATTTTCCCCGTAGCCCGCTTCGCGCAGCAGCTTTAAAAAGATCATCTCCAGATCTTCATGCTCCCGCTCGTAGGAAGTAACCACTGCGCCGCAGCCGGCCAGCAGGGGCAGCAGCTCCTCCTGCATTTGCGCCAGGCCGTCCGGTGCCGCTTCAACGGCAATCCAGCCGGGGCTTGCTTCGACTTTGCGGGCCCAGGGGCGGGCGCGCAGCTCGGCGGCCAGCCCGGGCGGCGGCCCCTCGCGGAAGCTGATCCGGTAGCGGGGCAGCCGGTACTGTTCGAGGAGACTCTCCAGCGACGACTGCAGCAGGAGCCGGCCCTGGTAAAGCACCGCTACATGGTCGCAAACCCGCTCCACATCGGCCAGGACATGGCTGGAGAAAAAGACGGTGGCCTTGCCGCGCAGCGAAGCGAGCAGCTCCAAAACCTCCAGCCGCCCTACCGGATCAAGGGCGGAAACTGGTTCATCAAGGATATAAAAATCGGGCTGCGGCAGCAGCACGCAAGCCAGCCCCAGGCGCTGCCTCATGCCGCGCGAATAGCCCGCGGCGCGGCGGTTCGCGGCGGCGGCCAGGTCGAAGCGGACCAGGATCTGCTCGATGCGGGCCCGCCTCTCCTCCACCGGGATGCCGTTTACCTCCCCCACAAACTCGAGCACTTCCCGCCCGGTAAGGGCCTCCGGAAAAACCGGCTCTTCGGGCAGGTAGCCGATTCTTTTCTTTAACCCGCGGGATAGCCCGGGGCGGACCTTCTCCCCCAGCAGGGCGGCGCGCCCGCCGGAAGGGTTGAGCAGCCCCATCAGGATTTTGATCGCCGTCGTCTTGCCGGCCCCGTTAGGCCCCAGGAAGCCGTAGACCGCCCCGCGAGGCACCTCCAGGGAGACTTCCTGCAGGGCCCAATGCCCGCGAAAACTTTTGCTAAGATCCCTGATCTCTATGGCGTTCACTGCTCCGCTCTCCCGAAGAGAAAGTAGGCGATGGGGCCAAAAAAGTTGACAAAGAGAATGATAATTATCCAGAACGGCAAGGAGAGAGTGCGCGTGCTGCGGCGGCGCAGGACATCAACCAGCGCCCAGACCATCAGGCCAAGCTGCAGCAGCAGCAGAGGCCATAACTTCAACAGCAGGTCAAGAACCTCATCAAAGCTCATATGCCCTTCCCCCTTCTATTGTTCTCCAAACAACTTTACGAATAGTCCGTTAGTAGATATTTCGCTCCTTTCAGCGAGAGTTCCTTTAGGCTGCGCCCTCAAGATGAAAAAAGAACGGGCTTCGCCCCCCGGCCCCCCTTCTTCAAAGGGCGAAGTTTAAGTGAGCTAGCCGAAGCCAACCTGTAAAAAGCGCCCCCGCCTGAAGATGGCGGGGGCGCTTTGCATTGCCTATGGCAGGCCGGATTAACCGGCTTTTCTTACGTTTACGGCGCAGACCTTGAACTCGGGCGTAGCCGCAACGGGACAGAGCGCATCGTTGGTCAGCAAGTTCGCCGCAGCCTCGTGGTAGTGGAAGGTCATGAAAACATGTCCGGGCTTGACCCGTTCGGTCAGGGTCACCCTGGCAACAACCTCACCCCGCCGCGAGCTGATCTGGGCGGGGTCGCCTTCCGCCAGACCCAGCTTGGCGGCATCCTCCGGATGGATCTCCACGAACTCCTCCGGACGGTGCTGCTCCAGCGGCACAGAGCGGCGGGTCATCGTCCCGGTATGATAATGGAAAATGTGCCGCCCGGTAGAGAGGACAAAGGGATATTCCCCGTCCGGCAGCTCCGCCGGCGGCTTGTAGTCCACCGGGGTGAACTGCCCCAGCCCGCGCGAGAATTTGCCCACGTGCAGGTAGGGTGTTCCCGGATGTTTGCTGTCCGGGCAGGGCCACTGCAGCGATTTTTCATCAGCCAGCCGGCTGTAGCTCATTCCGGCGTAGCTGGGCGTAAGCGAAGCCATCTCGTTGAAGATCGCCTCGGAACCGCTGTAACTCCAGTCGAGCCCAAGCCTCTTGGCCAGATCGGTGAGGATCTCCCAATCGGCGCGCGCTTCGCCTGGCGGGGGCACCGCCGGGCAGCTCAACTGCACCCGCCGTTCCGTGTTGGTATAGGAGCCCAGCTGCTCGGCGTAAGAAGCCGCCGGCAGAACCACATCGGCGTAAGCCGCCGTCTCGGTCATGAAGATATCCTGTACCACCAGGAACTCCAGCCTCTCGAGGGCCTCGCCGGCATGGTTGGCGTTGGCCTCGCTTAAGATGGGGTTTTCGCCCATGATCAGCATGCCCTTGATTCTTCCATCGAAAATAGCATCCATCGACTTCGTCACCGTCAGGCCCGGCTTGTCGCTCAGCGGCACTCCCCAGGCCTTGGAGAATTTCTCCTGAACCTGCGGATCGCCCACCTTCTGGTAGCCGGTATAGACGTTGGGCAGGGCTCCCATGTCGCAGGCTCCCTGGACGTTGTTCTGGCCGCGCAGCGGATTCACCCCGGCCGAAGGCTTGCCCATGTTGCCGGTGAGCATGGCCAGGTTGGCCACGGAGAGGACGTTGTCCGTCCCGGTGGTATGCTGGGTAATCCCCATCGTGTAGAGGATGGCCGCGCTTTCCGCCGCGGCGTAGGCCCGCGCGGCGGCGCGAAGGTCGCTTACCGCCACCCCGGTAATTTCAGAAACACGTTCAGGCGTATATTCGGCCACCTTCTCTTTCAACTTCTCAAAGCCCTCGGTGCGCTTCTCGATAAAGTCCACATCGAGAAGATCCTCGGCAATGATGATATGCATGAGCCCGTTCAGCAGGGCCACGTCGGTGCCCGGGCGCAGCCGCAGGTGGTAATCGGCCAGCTTTGCCATTTCGGTAACCCGCGGGTCGGCCACGATGAGGGCGGCCCCGTTCTGCACCGCTTCGCGAACCCGGTAGCTGATCACCGGGTGAGTCTCCGATGTGTTGGAACCGATGATTAAAATCGCACCGGCCCCGGGAATTTCACCGATACTATTTGTCATTGCGCCGCTTCCGAATGCAGTGGCCAGACCGGCCACGGTGGGAGAGTGTCAGAGGCGGGCGCAGTGATCGACATTGTTCGTGCCGAGGCTGCGCATCAACTTCTGGAATAGATAGTTGTCTTCATTGCTCGTCTTGGCCGAGCTGAGCCCCATCAGGGAATCGGGGCCGTAGCGGTTGAGCAGATCGCGCACCTTCTCCGCGACCAGGTCCAGCGCCTCATCCCAAGAGGCCTCGACAAAGACGCCGTCTTTCTTGATCAGCGGCCTGGTGAGCCGCTCTTCGCTGTGCACAAAATCCCAGCCGAAGCGCCCCTTGGAGCAAAGGTGCCCGCGGTTAACGGGGCCCTCGAAGTCGGGGCTGGCCCCGATAATGCGGCCGTCCTTCACGTGCAGGTAGATGCTGCAGCCGGTGCCGCAGTAGGGGCAGATCGTCTTCACCTTCTCCACTTCCCAGGGGCGTCCCTTGCCTACACCGGCTTTCGGAATCAAGGCCCCTACCGGGCAAACATCGACGCACATGCCGCAGAAGACACAGCTTGATTCTTCTATGGGATCGCCGAAAGCGGGCCCGACAATGGTGCTGAAACCGCGGCCGATAAAGTCGATGGCCCCGGCCCCGTTGATCTCCTGGCAGCGGCCCACGCAGCGGCCGCAGAGGATGCACTTGTTCATATCCCGGATATAGAAGGGGTTGGTATCGTCCAGGGGCAGCTCCTTGACTTCGCCTTCAAAATCGCTCTCCGAAATCCCGTAGCGGTAGCAGTAATCCTGCAGCTTGCACTGCCCCGTCTTCTCGCAGGTGATGCAATCGAGGGGGTGGTTGGCCAGGATGAGACGCAGAATGGCTTTCCTCGCCTTAACGACCCGCTCGGACTCAGTGTGCACGACCATGTCCGGGGCCACGGGAGCGCAGCAGGAGGCGACCAGCGCCCGCGCCCGCTCCACCTCCACCACGCAGATGCGGCAGGCACCGTTGGGCGCCAGCTCGGGGTCGTGGCAGAAGGTGGGGATGTCGATCCCCAGCTTGCGGGCCGCTTCGAGAATTGTCGTTCCCGGCTCCACCTCTACCGGCCGGCCGTCTATGGTTAATTTAATGGCTGACATCGGCTTCCCTCCTTACAGGCGTTACCTTTATCGCTTCCTGCCGGCACCGCTCCACGCAGCTGCCGCAGCGGGTGCAGATCTCGGGATCGATTACGTGGGTCTCCTTGCGCTCCCCGCTGATCGCTTTTACCGGGCAGATCCGGGCGCAGCGGGTGCAGCCGTTGCAGAGCTCGGGGTCGATGGTGTATTCAAAGAGCGGCTTGCAGACCCCGGCGCGGCAGAATTTCTCGTTGATATGCTCCTCGTACTCATGGCGGAAATAGCGGATGGTGCTTAAAACGGGGTTGGGGCAGGTCTGTCCCAAACCGCAGAGAGCGCTGTCCTTGATCGAGGAAGCCAGCTCCTGGAGCCGGTCAAGATCGTCCGGCTCGCCCCGGCCTTCGGTAATTCTCTCGAGGATCTCCAGCATCCGCTTGGTCCCCTCGCGGCAGGGGATGCACTTGCCGCACGATTCTTTCTGGGTAAAGCTCAAGAAATAGCGGGCCAGGTCCACCATGCAGGTGCGATCGTCCATCACCACGAGCCCGCCTGAGCCCATGATGGCGCCGGCCTGGGTCAGCGAATCGTAGTCCACCGGCAGGTCAAGCTGCTCGGCGGGGATGCAGCCGCCGGAGGGGCCGCCGGCCTGAACCGCCTTGAATTCGCGGCCGCCCTTGATCCCGCCGCCGATATCGAAGATAATCTCGCGCAGCGTGATCCCCATGGGCACCTCGCAGAGGCCGGTATTGCGGATCTTGCCCGCCAGGGCGAAGACCTTGGTCCCCTTGCTCCCCTCGGTGCCGATCTTGACATATTCTTCCACTCCGCCTTCTCGGACAATGAGGGGAATATTGGCGTAGGTTTCCACGTTGTTGATGCAGGTGGGCTTGCCCCACAGCCCGGAGTTTGCCGGGAACGGCGGGCGCGGCCGGGGCATTCCCCGCTTGCCTTCTATGGAAGCAAGCAGCGCCGTCTCTTCGCCGCAAACGAAGGCCCCCGCCCCTTCTTTTATATTGAACTTAAAATTAACGCCGTAGCCGAGAATGTTCTCGCCCACAAGCCCGTATTCTTCGGCCTGGGCGATAGCCGTCTTGAGCCGCTTGATGGCCAGGGGATACTCGGCGCGGCAGTAAATATAGCCCTCATCGCTGCCGATGGCCCGCGCGGCGATAAGCATCCCTTCAAGCACGGCATGGGGGTCGCCCTCGAGGATACTGCGGTCCATGAAGGCCCCCGGGTCGCCCTCGTCAGCGTTGCAGACAACATATTTTTTATCGCCGGCGGCCCGGTAGGTGAATTCCCATTTGAGCCCGGTGGGAAAGCCGGCGCCGCCGCGGCCGCGCAAGCCTGATTTCTTGACCTCATTAATAACTTCCATCGGCTCCATCTTCAGGGCGCGGGAGAAGGCCCGGTAGCCGCCCCGCATGATATATTCATCGATATTTTCAGGATCAATAATCCCGCTGTTATGCAGGACGTTGAATTTCTGCTTCTGATAAAAGGGAATGGTATCGTAGAAGCGCGCCGGAGCATCTACATCGGGCCCCTTGTAGAGAAGCCGCTCGATGACTTCGCCGCCGAGGAGATGCTTCTCCACCAGCTCGGGAATGTCCCCGGGCTTCAGGCGGCAGTAAAAAACTTCGTCCGGATAGATCACGATTATGGGGCCCACTTCGCAGAAACCCGGGCAGCCGGACATGACCAGGCGGAACTTCTCTTTCAAGCCGCGTTTGGCCAGTTCATCTTCGAGGGCCTGCTGCACTTTTGCCGAGCCCGAGGAGAGACAGCCGGTAGCCCCGCAGATCATCAGGTGTTTTTCATACAAAATCCTCCAACCTCCCTCATTGCATAAATCGCTCTTCACTGCTCTTTTAAACGATTACAAAGTGTTCATTTAAAGCTACCCGATCAATGATTGCTTTTCTTTTGCCCGCACAGGAAGCGCTTTCATGGCAGATCGGCCCCCTGGTGCAGCATTCGACAAAATCCTTGCAGGGTGTCTCTTTGGAGTGGTTACATTTTTCACAACATGGATCAATAAAACGCTTCACTTTGCCACCTCCACCGGCTATTCGTAACTATCCAGTATCTCTTTGATCTTGTCAGGGGTAAGGCGGCCGTGCGGTTCGTCGTTGATCGTCATCACCGGCGCCAGGGCACAGGCTCCGATGCAGGCCACCTCTTCGAGTGTAAATCTCAAATCAGGTGTAGTCTCGCCACTCTTGATCCCCAGGATCTCTTCCACCCGTTCAGCTACCTTCGGGCTGCCCTGAATGTGGCAGGCCGTTCCCTTGCAGACCCGGATAATATTCCGGCCCCGCGGATTCATCTTGAACTGGGCATAAAATGTGGCCACCCCGTAAAGCCTGCTCAGGGGGATCTTCATCCGCGCGGCGGCATATTCCAAGGCCGGGCGGGGCAGATAGCCGTAATGTTCCTGCAGGCTTTGCAGGACCGGGATAACCGTTCCCCGCTTTCCCAAATAAGGTTCCAGCAGAGCATCGATACCGCTTAAGTCGATCTCATGCTGCTGAACTGCAGTTGCGCCCTCGCTGCTCAAACCATATAACCTCCTTGCCTGAATTTCATGCAGTACAACATAGAGATATTCTCTTTTAAACAAAAAGAATCCTGCCGAAAAGCGACGCCAGAAGCCAAAAAGCAAGCAATTGGAAAAGTATAAAGATTTAGTTAAGCTTATACAGGAATAGCGGTAGCTGATTTGGCCTGAAAGGTTATAATATATTTAAAAGGAGAAGGAGACAATTTAATATGATTCCCATCAGAGACACAGCGCCGCGCCACCGCTTCCCGGCTGTCAACATCGCTCTTATTGTACTAAACATCCTCATCTTTTTCTACCAGCAAATGTTGCCACCGGAGCAGCTCTACAGTTTCATCTTTACATATGGCACCGTCCCCGCCAACCTGACCGGCAGCCTGCTTGGCATCCTGAAGCCCGGTTTCTCTTCCGGCGCTCTCCTGGCGGCCTCCATCCCGCTGATCACCGCAAACTTCTTGCATGGCGGCTGGCTCCACCTGCTCGGCAACATGCTCTATCTCTGGATTTTCGGCGACAATAT